>CAIXUF010001106.1 GCA_903922535.1 Candidatus Hydrogenedentota bacterium | reverse complement strand
CCGCGTTCTCACGCGCGCCGGGTGTGTTGTTCGCCGGCACGGGATTATTGTAGACCCCGGACTGCTCAAGTGCCGCATTCCCCCTTATCAAAGTCCAGTTCCCGGCTGCGATCTCGTATTTCCACAGGTCGTAGAGATCGCCTGTTGCGCCCGGGCATCCGTAACCGCCGAACAGCCACAGATTGCCCGACCCATCGATCCACGAGACCGCGCCCTTGCGCGCGCAGGGCGCATAGTCCGGCGCCAGCGGACCGCTGTAATTCCCGGCCGAGTCCAGCGTGCTGGCGCCCTTCATCCAGGTCCAGTAGCCCGAACTCCGGTCGTATTTCCACAGGTCGTTGAAATAATTGTTGTTGTCCAGTACAGCCTTGGTGCCGCCGAAGAGCCAAAAGTTGCCTGAACTGTCGGTCCACGAGGCCGCATCGTGGCGTCCCGGAGGTCTGTTGCCCGCCACCGTAACTCCACAAGTGCCGTAGGACCCGGCTTCCGATCCTGCGTTGGCACCGTTCATCCAGGCCCAGTTTACCGTCTCACCGCCACCCTGCGCCGACGCGCTCCAGACAGGACCAACCCCTGTCACGGCAAGCACCATGATCATCCTTCGGAAGGTCTTCATGTGGTTCATGGTTCACTATCCTTCTGCGTTAACGCATGTGGACTGCACGTTTGCCTTGACCGAGAGACAAGTGGGCATGGAACTGCGGGATACAGCAGATGGAAAATGCCTCGGTTCTGCTCCATTGCCCTGTTTCGTCCCGTGTTCATCCATCGCGAAATGGATTTCCTGATGTTAGGAGCAAGCGTTGCGTGGCTCAGCCGCGGCCAAGGGAGTCGAAACCCGGAGAAAAACTTGGCCCACGACAATCGCCTTTACTGCACGGCAACCTGCCGACTGGCAAGCATCAATGACTATTGGGGAATGAGCATCTACTGACTATGGAAGAAGATGTATGGAGTCCCTGAATGGCCGTGCTGTATTGATGAGAGGCACCGTGAAAGGAATGAATGCATCCGGAATATTCCGGCTTGGCTGAAACAGTTCGACAAGATGTCCTGCGGCGGGTTGCACCCGGTGCGGTTCTGTCTCCCGTCTTCCCCGCCAGGCAGGTGCGATCTGGCATCCAGGGAACCAAAGCCGGTGACGGCTCCCCCGGAGCCACACGCCTTCCCCCGAGACTCCACCGCAATGAAGTACCTGCCGCACCTTTGCTTCCGCATCTATCCCGCCTTCCAACTGAGACTGCACCAGACCGCTGTGAGCTCCGTGCGGCCACCCGCGCGAAGAACCTCTGTTCCAATACTACTGCATCTATCCTGGCATGTCAAGAGAAAAATGATAAAATACATTATCCTCGAAAGTTTGTCCGGCTAGGATTGATATAATGTTATATAAGTACACACACACGATACCCAAAGTCCAATCCGTGCTTGCCCCTTCCTGATAGGCAACCCCGCATTCGGCGCTCACAAGCGCCGAAACCACCGCTCGCGCTACGCCGTTCTCAGCGCCCGCATTGCGCCGTTTTCACCAACCGCTCCCGCGCAAAATAGTCAGTATTCATACTGTTGTCGTGTCTCCTAGCTATATATGGTGTCTTGAAACGGAATTTGCATGCCAACACAACAATTTATCGGGGTAGTCTATTGACAAAAGATCGACGCTCTGTTATGCTTATACTGTAATGCGGTAAAGAGTTTATGTCGGAAGACTCGAATGAGTTACAGGCAACGACGACCAAAACGCCATGACAGACACATAATCACGAGCCGAAAGGAGGGATGCAGCGCCAGGCGCAAGAACCCGCTCGTTGTGTCGCACAGAACAGTTTGTGGCGCCCAAATACACGAGGATCCCAGCTTCCACTGACGGAAGAAACTGGATGAACTGACTCAGGCATCCCCGTTCCCACCCCGGCGGAGAACGGGTGTACGAACCATGGCAACCGAAGGAGATTCACCAATCCCACGAACGCGGCCGGCGCGACGACCGGAAACTTCGCGACCAGCAGCACGAGCGGCCAGACTCTGACTGGTTCCGACCCGATTGATCCGCCCGCCGCCAGCCAGACCACGCCGATCAAGCAGGTCCAGGCGGTGTTGGAATTGGAAAGCACGGGATTCGTGTTCCGCTCAAGCGACTCGATTCTTGTCGCCGTTAACAGGTTGGGCACACAGGTGGGAACGTTTACCCTGACGGGTGACGAGTTGAACGTCGCAACGGCGGTGGGGATCACCGGACGGGTCGCGGTGGACATTACGGACATGGCGACCTGGGGCTGGGCCGACCTGATCGCCGCCAATACAAGCCTGGTTGTCACCTTTACCAAGGGCAGCGGCGGTTCGGCGCCGACGATAGGGATTGACCGGCTTGGTTTCAACGTGACGAGCGTCGCATCGCCGTCGCGGTCGGGCAGTGTCTATTGGAGCGATTTGAACGACTCTGTGGTCAACGTGACCCCGTCTTCCGGCAGTCCGTTGGAAGTGCTGCTGCGCAGCCTGGCGCATCCCATCACGGCCATTGCGTTCGACAACATCAACAACAAGGTTTACCTGTCGTACGACGTGGGGTCAAACAGCGGCGTCATCGTTCGTTGCGATCCCGACGGCACCAACCTGACCACGATTCTAACGGACAGCAAGAACATCACCGGCCTGGACATCGATCCGAACGGCGGTTACGTGTACTGGGCAAATGTCGCCGCGATCAAGCGTGCACTGGTGTCGGGCGCGCCCACGCCGACAATCGTCACACTGCCGGCCACCGTCAGCAGCGCCCAGGGTGTCGCGCTGGACGTGGTGGGGGGGAAGGTCTACTGGATTCAGGCGAACGGCAACAAGGTGGTCATCCAGTATTCCAACCTGGACGGCTCCAGCATGGCAACGCTCGTCAATGACAGTTTCGGGTTTGGAAGCGGCAATTCCAATCCGCAAGACATCGAACTCGACCTGACGGCCGGCAAGATGTACTTCACCAATGCCCGCGGCAGCGGCACCTCCTTTATGGGCGTGGTCAACTTGGACGGCACGAACCCGCAGGTGCTGTTCTCCGCCATCGGAGACGCGCCGACGGGTCTGGGCCTGGATGTCGCCAACGGCATATTGTACTGGGCCGACAACACAGGGTTCTGGAAGGGCACGACTGCCGGAACGAACAAGCAGAAGATGTTTGGGCTGACGACCGGTCACGAGGTGGAGGTGCCGAACTTCAGTGTGGACACGGTCGGCACTTTCGACGGCATCCGATCGCTGGATCCGGTGCCGCTGACCGACACCTACGATTCGACCAAACTCCAGTTCGTGTCGGCCAGCATCGCGCCGGACTCGAATGTCGGCGGGGTGTTGACATGGAACAACATTGGACCGATCAATGCCCAGATGAGCAAGACGATCACGGTGACGTTCAAAGCCGTTCAGTTGGCCGGCAATGCCACCGCCACGAACGTCTCCAACACGGCCGCCGTCACAGCCGCGAAGGTTGCCGACGGCGACCCCGCCAACACGGCCACCAGCACCGCGCTGGTTGACATCACGGCCACGGCCAAGATCGGCGACTTTGTTTGGGACGACAAAGATGGCAGCGGAACCTTCAACACCGGCGATGTGGCGCTGCCCGGCGTCGGAGTCCAGTTGTGGAACAGCACAGGGACCACGATGCTGCAGAGCACGACCACGGACGCCAGCGGTTCATACCTGTTCAACGCCGTGGCGGGCACGTACATCGTCAAGATTGACACCACCACCCTGTCGACCGGGTACACGGCCACCTATGATGCCGATGGGACCGGCACGGCGAACCAAAGCACGGTGACCATTGCCACCGCGGCCAATCCCGCGGACAACCTGAACCAGGACGTCGGCTACCGGTTTACCACCGCCATGGTCTACGGCAACGTCTGGAAGGATTTCAACGCCGACGGGACCCGTGCCGCCACCGACTCGGGGTTGGGCAGCGTGACGGTGGAATTGCGGAACAGCGGCGGCACGGTCGTCTACACCACGACCACCGCATCGGACGGCACGTACTGGTTCCGTGGCGTGACGGCGGGCAGTTACTACCTCGATGTGCTGCCGGCCACGTTGCCCACGGGGGTGGGCACCTGGACGCAGACCGCCGACCCGGATGCGACCAAGGACAGCCGCACGCCGTCGCCTTCGGGAACCTTCGCCCTGGTCGCCGGCGACATCAAGGGCGCCTACGACTTTGGCTATGCGCTGGCCGGCACCGGATCGATCGGAGACCAGGTCTTTTACGACTGGAACCGCAACAATGTGATGGATCCGGGCGATGAGGGCATACCCAATGTGACGGTGAACCTGTACCAGGACGTGAACTACAACGGCGTCTACGACGTCGGTGTTGATCCGCTGGTCCAGACCACGTCCACCAACTCGGGCGGGATCTACGGTTTCAGCAATCTGCCGGCCGGCCGTTTCTTCGTGCAGGTGGACCAGACGGATCCGGACTTTCTGGCCAATGTGTCGCCCTCCACGACCAATCCCGCCAACATCCTGTTGTACGCCGGGGAGGTCCGCACAGACGCGGACTTCGGCTATTGCCCGGTCGGCACCGGGTCGCTCTCCGGAATTGTCTGGCATGATGTGAACATGGACCAGGCGGTTGGCGGCGCGGCCACCGGGGAGACCGGACTGGCGGGCATCACGGTTTCCTTGCAGGTCGACCTGAACAATGACGGCACCTGGGTCACGCTTCAGACGGCGACCACCGACTCCGGCGGCAACTACAGCTTCAGCAGCCTCCCGCTGCTCACCTATCGCGTTGTGGTCAGCCCAACCGATCCCAATCTGCCCAAGGATTCCAGCGGCACGACATGGGAAAACACGACGGGGACCACCCTGACCAGGACCCTGACTTCCGGCAGCCCGACGGCCACCGCCAACTTTGGCTTCGCCAATTGGCCCGCCATCGGCGACTTTGTGTTCTACGACGTGAACGCCAACGGCACGCAGGATGCGAATGAAACGGGCATTCCGAATGTGACGCTGCGGCTGTACACCGACCCGAACGGCGACGGCACCGGCGGTGCCTTGGTGGCGACGACAACCACATCGGCCGGCGGCGCGAATCCAGCCGGTTTCTACCAGTTCACCCACGTGCCGCCGAATCTGAAGTACCGCGTGGTGGTGGACACCACCACCCTTCCCACAAAGAACGGCAGCCCGATTCCGGAAACCTCGGACCCGAACCGCGACGGCGTACCGCCGCCGTGGACCGCGGGCACGCCGCCGTTCGACAACATGGAC
This sequence comes from Candidatus Hydrogenedentota bacterium, assembly GCA_903922535.1. The sequence continues at coordinate 5,781 of CAIXUF010001106.1, read as the reverse complement.
ACGAATATTCAGCTTGGCGTTGCCGATTACAACGGCGCGGACTTCGGCTATCAGCCGCCCGGCTCGATTGGAGACCGGGTGTGGCTTGACCAGAACGGCAACGGAGTGCAGGATTCGGGCGAACCCGGCATCGCCGGCGTGACGGTGACAGCCACGAAGGGCGCCACCACCTATACCACGACGACCGATGCGGACGGCATGTACAGCTTCGGCAATCTGGCCGACGGGACGTGGACCGTGTGGATTTCCGGCACGCCGCTTAGCGGCCTGACGCCGACCTATGACGCCGACGGGGGCGTGCTCACCTCGACCAGCGTCACCATCAACCTGGGCGACGTGACAAACACATTCGGCGCGATGGGCGTGGATTTCGGGTTGATGCTTTCCGGTTCCTACTCGCTGTCCGGGACGGTGGTGAGCAACGACGCGCCGGTGCTTGGGCTGGTGGATGTCCCGGCATCGGAAATGCCGCTGCTCGGCGAGACGGTGTACCTGTACACGCAGAGCGGCACCTTCCTGGGCTCGACGACGACAAACATTGCCGGCCAATACTCCTTCACCCATTTGCCCAACGGCACCTACAAGGTGGTGCTGGACACCGGTTCCCGGCCGGTGGAATGGGCGATTTTGGACACGGTGACCGGGCAGACGCCCGCGGGTTCCGTCTTAGACAACGGCTCCTCGGTGCTTCAATCCAATATTCCCATTGCGGGCGCCAGCGTCACCCGCGTGGACTTTGCCTTCCAGCGGTCCGCCTCGCTGGACTACGGCGATCTGCCTGCCAGTTACGGCATAACAACCTTTAACGAGAACGGCGCCTGGCACATCATTCCCAGCGGCGGCGCGACGGTCTATTTGGGCACTGTAAAGCCGGACGCCGACCCGGACGGCAGGCCGTCCCTCCTCGCAAATGGAGACGACATTACGGGCACGGCGGACGAGGACGGCGTTGTGCCCGTGAACATCACCGCTTGGGCCGATGGGTCCAATGGCGGGTCTGTGCGGGTGACCGTCAACATCCCGAACGGCCAGACGGCCTACCTGATGGGGTGGATTGACTTCGATCATGACAACTCGTTTTTCACTCCCGGTGACTTCGTCATCAATCAATCGATTACCGGCACCGGTTCGGCGCAGACGCTGACCATTCCCTTCACCATCCCGACCGGGGCCATTTGGGCCACGGACGATGCGTGGTATGCGCGGTTCCGTATTTTCGCCACACAGCCGCCCGTTCCGGTGTTCGCCTTCCTGGGCCAGGCGACGGACGGCGAAGTGGAAGATTATCTGTTCTTGCGTCACCTCGCTTCCGGCATCGGCGACACTGTTTGGGTGGACGCCAACAATAACGGCGTGCAGGATAACGGCGAAGTCGGTCTGGGTGGGGTGACGGTTACGCTGAAGGACAGCGGAGGCGCCACTCTTGCAACGGAAGTGACCAGCAACGGCAGTCAGGATGTGAACGGCGACGGCGCCGTCGATCCCGTGGGCTACTATCACTTCGGGGGCTTGAGCGCGGGCAACTATACCGTGTCGATAGCCCTGCCGGGAGGCTACGTCTACGGTTATGACGAGAACGGCGGCAACGACGGCACGACCGCAGTCACGCTGACGACGACCACGGAGCATATGACCGCCGATTTCGGCCTGGTTGTTCCGGTGACGATTGGCGACTTCGTGTGGAACGACGCCAACGGCAACGGGATTCAAGACAGCGGCGAGTTGGGCCTGCCCGGGGTCCCGGTGAACCTCTACAACTCGGGCAATGTTTTGGTTTCCACTACGACCACTAACGGCAGCGGCGGGTATTCGTTCAGCGTGCTGCCGGGGAGCTACTACATTCAACTGGCTGCGCCGTCGGGCAAGGCATTCAGTCCGGCGAACCAGGGCGGTGACGCGGCGAAGGACAGCAACATCGTGCCGGCCACGGGCAGGAGCAACACGGTTACGCTGACCAAGGGCCAGACAGACAACACCATCGACGCCGGGCTGTATCCGCTGGGGACGGTGGGGGACTTTGTGTGGGCCGACACGAACGGGAACGGGGTTCAGGACGGCGGCGAGCCAGGCCTGAACAGCGTGACGGTTCAGTTGTATACGAGCACCGGGACGCTGGTGGGCACGACGACGACCAATGGCAGTGGGGCCTACTCGTTTGCCAATGTCGCGCAGGGCACGTACTACGTGCAGTTCACGGCGCCGGGCGGCTACAGCTTCACGACGGCGAACCAGGGCAGCGGCACGAATGACAGCCGCCCCGACGGCACGGGCAAGACCGCGAATTTCACTGTCGCGGCGGGCCAGACGGTAAGCAACGAGGACGCCGGTCTTTTCCAACCGGTGACGGTTGGCGACTTTGTGTGGACGGACACGAATGGCAACGGGATTCAGGACAGCGGAGAACTGGGCCTGCCCGGGGTCACGGTGAACCTCTACAACTCGGGCAACGCGCTGGTCGCAAGAGGGCGAAGGCGAACCCGGGCCCGGTGACGGCTGCAACTGTCATGCAATTGACTGGTCCGATCCGGGCGCAATAATCATTGCCTTCCTGTCCTTACTTGGACTACTCATTGGATACCTAATTCTGAATGGAGGCAGCGTGAGGCCGGGCAAGGGATGACAAAGGCGACTAAATCTTCCAAGGGCCTAATCCTTGTTGGCGTAGAAGGACTTGCGAGAGTACGCAACGTCGAAACATCTTGCCGAATTGGAGCTGTGCTCTAAGCCGAAGTTCCAGGTAGCGGGGGTGCGATTTGATCCCACGACCTTTGGGCTACCACTCCGAAGGTCGTTAACGAATCTGCTCCACCGGCTTGAGGGGCCGGGCAAATTCCAGGTCGGCCCGGTGGATATCCCATGTGTAAGCGGTCCAGCCGGGGCCTTGTCGGCCGCTGCCGTAGAAGATTGTCATGTGCGTTTCGTCGCCCACAACCTCGCCGTGCGGTCCACGCAGGAACCGGGGATACAACCGCGCGCGGAACTCTATCCCACGGGGATCATGCAGCGCAATCTGGCGCGGGGCGAGAAGCGGATCGTTGGTCTCGTCGTCACAGCAAAACACGCCGCTTTCGGAGCGCAGCAACGCCACGCGGTCCGTGCCGAAAACCGGTCGGACAAGATACAGGGAATTGCCAAGAAAGCCGAAGTCCGTCATTGCGAACTTGGACACGATGCTTTCGGGCGCGGGCTTGAGTGAACCCAAGTTGTCCTTGAGCCCTTGAATTCTCTTGACGTCCTTCTGGAAGGTTGGGTCCGGCGATTCAAGTCGCACCATGACATCCGGCCAGCCAGTCGCTTCAACGTAATACAAGATGAACTTGCCGTCGCGGTAGAGCACCGATGGCTGCCCGCATCCATATCGGCGGTTCTCCGGTTCCACGTTCGTGGCCAGTGGCGTGACCACCGGCTGCGGGTCCTTGTTATTAGGCCATTTGTTCCAGCGTTTCCCATCGGGCGACGTGGCAAGGAAAACCGAGTTGTTGTATTCGATGGGCGTCAGATTCTGCCGGGGCTTGAACTTGCCCGCGCCCTCGTAATACAGGTAGAAGGTCCCATCCACTCTGACAACGGTCGGGTCTCCGATCTGTTTCTTTTCCCATTTGCTGTCTGCCGCCTCGAGTACCTGGATCGGGTGAGGCAAGTCCGCATTGTAATCCGAAAGGGAGGTTTCGAGGCCCGTGCCGTTCAGGTGCCAGGTGTACCCGTCCCGGCTCTCCGCGTAGAAGATGCGGTCGCCCTCAAGCGTATAGTCGAACGCGAATGGCTTTCCATCCTGGTCCGTTCCCTCATATGTGCGAGTTTCCGAAGAATGCGGGCTTTGGCGCGTCCACCACATCCGGTACATGCCGCCATCCTTCATGACGCAGGCCCCCCAGTCATACGGGCTGCCTTCGACCGGTTCCTCACGCTGGACTACGTGGACACGCACCATGGTTTGGCCCATTTCGCACGCCCAGTCAGGCTGGGGTGCGGCGAGCGCCGTCAACAGGGCGATGAACAGCATCGTTTATTATCCCTTCCCGGGCAACTCCCGGAGTGGTCCCAAGCCCGCCGAAGCGGAGAAGAAAGGTTCTATCCTCACGGTGCCATGCTCCTTCATATGGAGTACTCATGCATCAGAATACCATGATGCCGCGCGCCGGAGAGTGCGCGCGGTCGTACGGGGCAGTCTCGCTCAGTTAAGTCTCTTTTCGTCTGTAGGCTTTACCTGTTTCGTAGTACCGCAAACTACACCGCAAGAAGACACTTCTGCCCCTTTGCAAGTGCGGGGCAGAAGCTTGCCGCGTGGGGAAAATCAGACAAGTCATGTGGCAAGAGAAACCGCGCAGGTCAGATTCGTCTTGTTGAAATCACGCACATCAAGGCTTTTGATGCCTCGGACGAACTGAACTTCCGTCTTCCTGCATTTCGGATTTGGGTAGAAGCCGCAGTTGGGGACGCGAAGGCGGCTCCTTGGTCGGTGCCGGGAATTCCACGGACTCAATCATGGACTCGGGGATGAGCGCAGCATAATGCCGGCGGCAGATTTCGGGCGAATTTCCCATCAGCGTGGAGATTTTGTACAGGCTTTCACCCTTCATGGCCAATTGACTCCCAAAAGTGTGCCGGAAATCCAGGCACGACCATTTCAGGCCTACTCTCCTGTTGACATCCTGAAGAAAGTGGTAGAAGTTGTCGGGATCCCACCGTTCTCCCTGTGCGGTGGAGAAGTGCCAGCCTCCAGGCACTTGCTTTGGCTGGAAAGATTACAGATACGGGAGCAGTGCGCTGCTCACGGGGACCACGCGGTTGACCTTGGTCTTGGGCTGCCAGGACTCCTTGGCAACGGTCTTTGCCTGAATGCGAATCATGCCGTACTTGCCGGCATTCAGGTCGACATCGTCCATCGTCAGCCAAAGCGCCTCCTCGCGACGGAGACCGGCATAGATGTAGACGGCGACCATGGTCTGAAGCTGGACATCGTCTTTCAGGAGCTCAAGCTGCTCGTCGATCTGCCTGAGCGTGAGGAAACGAATCTGCGAAGCGCGTTCGCGGTATCTTTCAACCTTCCGCGCCGGATTCCTGTCGCCCGGCATGTGCACGCCGCGTTGGGACGCCGCCCAGGAGACAAGGCGCATCAGAATCTCGCGATACCGGTTGGCCGTCTTCGGCGCGATGCCCTGGCGCAGGACCTTGTTGCTGATGAACTCGGATATGGCCGTGGTCGTCAGCTGCTCGATGTGCGTGATTTCGAGGGGGGGGACCTGCTTGGGGTCTTTCTCCGGCCGTTTCTTCCGCCCCCGCCCCTGTTTGTCTGTTTCGAGCGACGGGGTTATCGCGCCGAAGATGCTTCGCAGGTACCAGGTGTCGATCTTGGCGCCGCTGGGCGTCTTGGTGTTTCGGATGTGGACCACGTACGCCTCGACGATTTCGTCGATGCGCGTCCGCGTCGGAAGATCGTCCTCGCCCCCCTGCGCAAGCGAAGATTCGATCTTGCGCAGCCGCTCCTTTGCGATCTGGCAGGAGCCCGTTTCCAGGGATCGCCGCCGCTCCTTTCCCGCGACGCGGTAGACGGCGTAGTAGGTCTTGCCTCGTTTCATCAGTCCGGCCATTGCGCGTTCTCCTCTGTCTTGATAGACGGTTGAAGTTGTCGCAATGAGCGTTTTGGTTGGGATCCCTTTCGGTGCCGGCCGGGTTTTACTGTACAGTTTACTGTACAAATCGGTCCGTTTAGGCACAAAAAAAGGACTCACAGATTTCTGTAAGTCCTTTCATTTCAAAATGGTAGCGGGGGTAGGATTT
>CAIXUF010001105.1 GCA_903922535.1 Candidatus Hydrogenedentota bacterium | reverse complement strand
TGACCTCTTCTCGCGGGAATTCGCGCTGGACGGCAAGGCAGCCTACACGCTCGAATGGGCTGTCTATCTCAATGCGACGGGCGACTACTTTGATTTGGTCAATGCCATCCGCCGCGATGAAAACAGAAACAACGTCACCGTGGATGGCACGCTTGGGTTCATCCCCGGCTCCCAGCACAAACGCGAAGCCGGCATCGTGCCCACCGACAACGTCTACTACGACCTCCGAAACCTGCGCTACTTCACCTCGGCCTGCCTCTCCTGGTGCACCGACGACCCTGAAATTTCCGTGGAGGGCATCGAGTTCATCGAGCACCCGCAGGAACGCCGACAGGTGCGCGCCATAATGGATGTCCTGCATGCCACGCGGCCCGAAGTGAAAGGCATGTTCCACATCGCCCACCAGCTTTTCGCGACGAACCGGCCCGACGACCATTACCCCGATTCCAAAGTCATCGACGCCCAGGGGAACCATACGGTTTACCCGAACGACTACGCCAACAGCAGCTATTTCTCCCACCAGCGCTATGAAGAAAACTGGCGCTGGTGGATCTACTATCCCACCTTGGAAAACTCCTTCGGCCGGGCCCTGCTCGACAGCGTTGACGTCATGATGGACGAGATGGGCGCGCAGGGCGTCTTTGCCGACGGGTTTCTTTGGGGCTACGGCGGCGAATACACCTATGACCGCTGGGATGGCCACAGCGCCGACATTGACCCGCAGACGCAGACCATTGCGCGCAAGAAGGCATCCGTGCCGCTCATCACCCAGGACGCCATGCTCGCGTGGTGCCGTAAGATTTGGGGCAAAGGCGGCACGGTGATCGCGAACGGCGTCGTGCCCACCCGCACCATCTGTTCCGTTCCCATCATCACCGACAAGGAAGTCACCGAAGGACCCGACGTTCCCCTGCTGCCGACACCCTGCACACTCGGAAACCCCGGCACCTTCAAATCGGAACGGGATGTCTACCGTGACGTACTCAGCAAACTGCGCTGGGGCAATCTTTACTTCTACTATGGCGAGCCCGCGCTGAGTTATGAATCCGCGCCCGCGCAAATGTACCCCATCACCGTGCAGGAAGTGCATGCCGGATGCGTCAAAGGCAAAGAGCGCATTGTTACCATGCACAGCGGCGTCTATGGCTGGCAGGACTCCCGAGACCTTCACTTCGCCCATAGGTATGACTCCCGTGGCCGCCAGATCGACCCCGGTTACGTCACCACCGTCGATGCCGGCTCCGTCCGCACCCGCGTCGAACTGGCCGACCACGAAATTGCCATACTCGTGCGCATCCCCGTCAGCATCGAATCCACCACCCCCGTAAACCTTGCCGTCCGGCGCTTCGACGCCCACGAGCTTGCGATAATCCTCAACGGTCACGGCCCTGCAAGAATATTCCTGCCCGACGGCGATGAGCGCCCCATCGACATTGACGGACAGCAGGATCGGTCATTTCCCCGAAAGTGAGACAAGTTGATTCCGCCGCCCATTAAGGCTAGGATCTCCCTGGTTCAATCGGGGTCCCCCGACGTGTTCGTGTGGAAATAGCCACGAACGGTCTGATGCGCCCCACAAACGACAAAGGATTCCTCTCATGCGCAATCGGGTTTGTCTGTTTCTGTTCGTAATGCCGGGACTGGTCTTGTCCGCATCGCATTCCGCCATCGCATGGGAACATCATCCGCTGTTCACCGGGCCGGTGATTTCCACCATGACGCAGGTGACAGGGGCGGGCCCGGCCACCGCAACGTCCTTGAAGACGTTCCTGGTTGCCGTGGAACCGGAGCTTGTCGCGCTCTTGAATGATGAGGAGACCTGGGCTCGGACCAACATGCCGTCCTACCTGCCACGCCCGGACGCCCTGGCTTTTCAGGCCACCGGAACGCCGAATGACATTGCCGACCGCTTTTTCAAGGCCATTCGCGTCAATCCCGACATTGAGACCCCTCTTTACGTGAGCCCTCTGGCCGGCACCAAGTCCGCGGCGAAAGCCCTCCTCGCCCCCTCCGACGTTTCAATCCTTAAGGACGTTTCAAACCTCTCGGTGTTTGAATTCGAGCAAGTGACGGAAGGGGACCCGGTCCCAGCCACAGACGTGGTTGCCGCCGCCAGCAACGAGCCGGACTACGGCATGGACATCGGCCTGTTCCAGGACAACAATACGCCCTTCGGGCAGGAATATGGATTCGGCGTGCAGCCCTTCGGTAATCCCAACCTGGACTACGGCTCCCAGGCGCCCTTCCACATGGGACTTTACCACGAGTCGTGGATCGTGTATCTCTTCGCACCGTACCTCAAGCAGACCTATCCCGAATACCGCATCCACCTGTTCAAGTCGCTCTCCGAATTTGCCTTCAGCCACGGCCAGAACTACTGGGGCTGGCGCTTCATGGGTTGGGGTCTCCACTACCTCGGCGATCTCTCCCAGCCCTACCACACCGCCGCGCTTCCGGGCTACACCACCCTGCAAATGCTCTGGGTAAACCTGCTCAACATGCTGGGAATCCCCACCCCGCAGGCCAACGCCATCCAGCTTTCCTCAAACCGCCACGTGGCGCTCGAAACCTTCCAGGGAATCATTCTGGCCAACGCCCTCCTGAACAACACCCAGGACGCGACCCTTGCCGCGCTGCTGAAATCGCGGACCATCCCGGCCTGGTCCGACGACATCCCGCGCGACACCCTGTCCGCCACCGCCCACGCCCTCACCACGAAGCTGAACAACGCCATTGTGAAGTACATGCCGGCCTATTACGTCTCCAACCCGTCGGTTGAACTGGGCGACATCCCGCAGCGCTACGAGATTGTCGACATGATCACGGCCGACCATGGGCCCGACGCGGTGACCGCGCTGGACAAAGTCCAGGCCGAGGCCTTCTCGGCATTTGCCATCTATGGCAGAAGCTATGTGCTTGAGATCTTGGGCAAGGTCGGCTGATCGGGTTCTGCTTTAGGAAAAAATGCGCGAGGGACATGGCCTCCCTGTGAGTCGCATGGCTTACCTTCCAGGCAAGCGGCGGCGTTTCCGTACCCACCTGCCGGCTTCACCCGCCAGAGATCCCAATCCCTGTCTGCGGAGGACTGCGTTTGGTCCGTGCCCAAACGCCATTGCGGGCGGAATAGGGAAGACCGGCAGCCATGTTCTTTTCACATGAAGACGGGTCCAAGCCGTAAAACCACGCGTGCAGCAAAGGCGCGCGGCGGTGAAAGTTTCAAGTGTTTGTGCTGAGGCCGCATCTTTGGAGCTTCAGGTTTCTGTACGTCAAGATGCCAACCCCAATCCGCGGCCGCTGCAAAGGAACCTGAGGAACACAAAATGCCAGGAACACTTGCAGGGAAAGTGGCGCTGGTTACCGGCGGTTCCCGCGGCATCGGCGCCGCGGTGGTGAAGCGTCTGGCGCGCGAGGGTGCTGCGGTGGCGCTGACTTATGTCAGCAAACCTGACCAGGCGCGTGAAACGGCGGAGGCGGCGCGGGCGGCGGGTGCAAAGGCGCTGGTGATCCACGCGGACAGTGCGGATTCCGCCGCCGTCGCGGGGGCCGTGGAGCAAACCGTGGCCGAGCTGGGTGGAATAGACATTCTGGTCAACAACGCCGGCATTGCGCAGTTCGCGGCGATTGACAGTATCCGCCTGGAGGATTTTGACCGCACTTTCGCGGTGAATGTCCGCGCTGTGTTTGTGGCCGCGCAGGCCGCCGTGAAACACATGAAACCGGGCGGGCGTATCATCAACATTGGCAGTTGCAATGCCGAGCGCATGCCCTTTGCCCAGGGCAGTGTCTACGCGATGACCAAGGCGGCGCTCGTGGGCCTCGTGAAGGGGCTGGCCCGCGACCTCGGGCCGCGGGGCATCACCATCAACAACGTCCAACCCGGGCCGGTGGACACGGACATGAACCCCGGCAACACCGATTTCGCAAAAATGCTGACAGGACTTATGGCCGTGCCCAGATACGCCGACGCCGATGAGATTGCGGCAATGGTCGCCTATCTGGCCGGTCCTGAAGCCGGTTTTGTGACCGGGGCGAGCCTGACCATTGACGGCGGATTCACCGCCTGATTGCGGCCCCGGGTTCGATCCACGAAAGGAGGAATCATGCCGAAGATGCGTGTGATGCAGGTCGGCCAGCCCGGCGGTCCCTTTGAACTGATCGAACGCCCGATTCCAGAGCCCGGTGCCGGACAGGTGCGGGTGAAGGTGGAAGCGTGCGGCATATGCCACAGCGATTCCATGGTCAAGGAGGGGTTGTGGCCGGGCATCCAGTATCCCCGTGTTCCGGGACATGAAGTCGCCGGCGTTGTTGACGCGGTTGGCGAGCGTGTCGCCGGATGGTCGCGGGGGCAGCGGGTGGGAATTGGCTGGTATGGCGGGCACTGCGGGCACTGTGACTCGTGCCGGCGCGGCGACTATGTTACCTGCCAGACGGCCCCGCAGATTTCCGGAATCAGCTACGACGGCGGCTATGGCGAGTACATGATCGCCCCCGCCGAAGCGCTGGCGCTGATCCCGGTGGGGCTGTCGGCGATAGAGGCCGGGCCGTTGATGTGCGCGGGAATCACCACTTTCAACTCCCTGCGAAACAGCGGCGCGCGTGCCGGGGACCTTGTCGCCGTGCTCGGGGTCGGCGGCCTTGGGCATCTGGGCGTCCAGTACGCCGCAAAGATGGGTTTTCGGACGGTCGCCATTGCCCGGGGCAGGGACAAGGAAGTGCTGGCCCGCAGTCTCGGCGCCAAGTACTATATTGACAGCCAGTCGCAGGACCCTGCCGGGGAACTGTCAAAGCTGGGCGGCGCCAAAGTGATTCTGGCGACCGTGACGGACGGCAAGGCCATGACCGCCGTTCTGGGCGGTCTTGGCATAAACGGGAAGTTCATTATTCTGGGCGCTGCGATGGACCCCCTGGTCGTGCCCGGGATCTTTCTGCTCAGCGGAAGACGGTCAATCATGGGCTGGCCGTCCGGAACCTCCATTGACTCCGAGGACACACTGTCTTTCAGCGCGCTCACAGGCGTGCGGGCCATGACGCAGGTATTTTCCCTGGAGTCTGCGGCCGAGGCCTATGAACTGATGATGAGCGGCAAGGTGCGGTTTCGCGCCGTGCTCACGATGGGAAATTCAACATCCGCCAAATAGGCGGCGGCATTGCGCTGAAGGCGCCACAGGCACTCCCGGCACGGCGTTTCCATCGTGAAGAGAATCAGGGGATTTGGGGAACAGAACGGCATGAAATGCAGGGCCCACGTTGTTATTTGCAACATAGGAACGGAAAGTTCGCCCCAGTCGGCGCGGGCCGGCAGGGGGCGCTTTCGACACAAAGGAGACGCAACATGAAACACGTGAAGCGTTTGATCGCACGGAAACCCGTGATAGCGAGAGCCGAATCGGAGCCCGGGCTGGTGCAGTTTCTCGAGAACCTTTTTGGAATCGAGAAGGGTAGCAACTGAGTGAAGATGTGAATTAGCCATCGCCGGGGTTCAGCGCTGTGCGTGCGCAGCGATGGGCGCGCAAAGGGCGAAGGGCCCCGGCGATCAAGCAAGGACGACAAGGGGGCGAAAAGAAGGACCACGAGGATGAAGCGGGGGACGTAATGATCCTGGTGCGTTTTGCCGGTAAGAGAAAACCTCAGGGAATGCGTTTGTAAATGAAGGTAACCGCCGCCGCGGCTCTGGGGATCGACACGGGGAGTCCGGCGTCGAGAAGTGCACGCCCCTCCATTTCGCGCGGTTCCGCTTCATCCAGATTCCTGATGCTGTACCGTGCGGCGGGGTCAAGTTCATGCAGCGCGAAGCGGGCCGATTCGTAGGGACTTTTCTCGCGGCGAAACACCTGGACAACGCCCCCGCCCAAGTCGGGCCGATCAAACTGCCAGGCCATCCACTGGTCTTCGGCAAGCGTGTAGGGCGTGAGGGGATGGAAGTCGCCGAAGAAGTAGGGCGCGATGAGCCGCTGTTCGTCCACGAGCCGCTTCCACCGCTTGAAATCGAAGGTGTCGATGCCTTTGGCGTCGGGGCCATAGCTCATCTCGGTCACCATGCTGCTGCGCGTCCAGTAGTCGTCCCGCTCGTAGATGACGCCGGTGCCGTGGTAGGGAATCCAGAGCGACAATCCGTAGGTGAGGCACTGCTGTCCACCGGGCGCGTTGTACCAGTCGCTGCGCAGCAGCGGCACCGCGCGGCGCAGGGTCTCGATGTCGTTGCGCCGTCCGCCCGACGCGCACGAGTCAATCAGCATGCCCGGATGGCGGCGCAGCAGTTCGTCCCAGTACGCGAAGTAGCCCTCGATGTGGCGGATTTCCGTGATGCCCTGGCGGTCTTCCGTGTCGTTCGCGCGCCAGAAGGGGAGCGGGTCTATGTTGAAATCCTGACGGTAGTAGTCGATGCCCTGTTCCGTCAGCACCTTGTCGATGTGATCCGTCAGCCACGCGCGGCATGCGGGGTCGCCAAGACGTAGCAGGCCGCCTTGCGCGCCGCCATGCACCCATTCGGGATGCTTCTCGGTGATCCACGTGCCCGGATGCACGCGCTCCGGTTCAAACCACACCATCACCTTCTTGCCGTTCGTGTGCATGAGATCGCTCAACTCGCGCAGCCCTTTGGGAAAGCGTACCGGGTCCACTTCCCAGGTGCCGGTCTTGGGCCAGCCCACGCCGTCGCAGGGATACCAGCCGGCGTCCTGCCACCAGCAGTCGAAATTGATGCCCTCGGCCATGTGGCGTTCGAGGAAGGCGCGCTCCTGCACGTGCTCGGTCATCAGGTTCGGATAGTAGTTGCCCGTGCACAGCGAAGACATAGGCGCGAGCGGCTTCCCGCCCGGCTTGGGAAGGTTGTGCGCGAACATCCAGCGCCGCCAGATATTCTGCGCGCGCATC
>CAIXUF010001104.1 GCA_903922535.1 Candidatus Hydrogenedentota bacterium | reverse complement strand
AGTTATTGGCGGCTGCGTTCACGAACAGGGGGTTGTTGGTGATATTGCCCGAACCCGACAAGCCGGGGCTGCAAGAGTAACCGATGACGCCGCCGGCCGGGTTGTAGATGTTCGCCCCGCCCCCCAGATTCCCGACGATGATGCAGTTCTGTACGGTCCCACCCGAACCCAGATAGATTCCGGTGCCGTTATCCGGGGTGGTGTTAGAATTGCCAGCAAATGTACAGTTTCGCACGGTCACGCCTTGATATGAATAGAGGCCGCCACCGTCAGCGCTTGTGTTGCCGTAAAGCAGGCAGTTCTGCAGGGTGGCACCTCCAGAATCGCAGAGGATTCCACCACCTTGGCCGCCGGGCGAGGTATTGTTACAAAGGGTGGAGTTGCGTATGCTGCCACCCTGGGTGCAATACACCCCGCCGCCGCCGCCATTGGCCGACGCGGTGTTATTACTGATAAAGCAGTTGTTCACCGTGCCGCCTTGCTCGCAGTCCACCCCGCCGCCCGCACCGCCGCCGCTGGAGGATTTACTGGCCGTGTTGTTGCGGATAACACAGTTGTTCAACGTACCCCCGTTGTGGCAAAGCACTCCGCCTCCGCCGGTCCCTGCTCCTCCTCCGACGCCCACTGACCGTGATGTATTGCCTGCGATCGTGCAGTTGTTGACCGTCCCGTTGTTGAGAATTCCAATGCCGCCGCCGCAATCATACGCCATGCAACCGGTGACGACGCAGTTGGAAACCGTTCCGCCTCCATTCAGTAATACACCGCCGCCTGACTCATCGTAAACCGAACTGCCTGACTGAGAAAAACCGTTGGTCAACGTGAAGCCGGAAAGCGCGCCGGTGGTCAGATACGCGCACCGCATCGCGCTGCTGCCGATGGGGCCAACTCCGACAATGAGGGTGTTCGATGGACCGTTGACGCTTTGCACGAGGATGTCCCTCGTGATGGTCACACGGTTCGGTTCGATCCCGCCCGGCGTGACCTTGCTGCCGGCGTTGTAGACGCCGTTGCTGACAAGCACCGTGTCGCCGGTGTCGGCAGTATCCACGGCATCCTGAAGCGTGTGGGCGGCTGAAGTCCAATTCGTGTACGGCCACGCAGAGGTCGGGCTGTCCAGCGAGACATAATGCACTGGGGAACCGGGACCGGCGTAAGGGTCGCGCGTGATGGTCACCGTGTCGCTCGCCGCCGCACCGGCAACGTTGGTGCCGGAAACGGTGATGGCGTTGGGGCCGAACGCCAGCGCGATGCCGGGGATGGACCAGGACGCGGACGCGGGCCAGGTCCCGCCGACAGCCGCGGCGGGATTGGTCCAGACCAGCATGCCCACAACCCAGGCGTTGGCCGTGCCCGCAATCGTGGTGTTCGTGGTGGCGTTGGCGACATTGGCGTTGGCTGTGGTGATGTCCACGACTGGCGCACCGGCATACTCGTAGGCTCCCATATCCGCGTAGGTGTCCAACACGCGCGGCAGGCTTGCGAGATCCGTGGCGGTGCTCATCCAGGTCTGATTGGTGCCGGTGTTGATGCAGGGCGAACCGGTT
>CAIXUF010001103.1 GCA_903922535.1 Candidatus Hydrogenedentota bacterium | reverse complement strand
CCTGGCGCGCCAGTTTCTCACACACCGCAATGAGTCTGTCAAAGGTATAGGGGGTATGGTCGAATTCGATGTTGCTCTTGAGGGCGCTCTTGAACTGCCCGGGCAGTCTGTCGAAGCCGATGGTGGTGAAGAGGACGCCGCCCGCATTGGACGGGTTGCAGTCCGAGTCCATGCCGCAGCGCGTGGCGATGATGATGGTCTTGTCCGGATCGCGTTCACCGTAAAGCAGCCCTATGACCACGTAGGCGCCGTTGAGCTTGGCGTCAATATCAAATGCCCCCTTGTCGCAGGAGAACTTCCGGTAATCGGGGTTCTTGTAGTATTTCTCATTGACCCGATTGAATGCCTTTTCCCAATCGGCCGGATCTTCCCGGTGCCAGCGCAGCACGTCGCTGATGCACTCGTGGTACTGGCTGTCGGCGGGGATGCAGCGCAGCCCCGCCTCGATAATCTTCTCCATGTCCGTTTCAAAAAACGCCTCGGTGTACATGCCGCCGATGAACTGCCCGCCATAGAGGCCGTCGCCGTAGTTCATGAGCCGTCCAAACTTCTCGCCAAGTTCCACGGCCAGCGTGGGCATGCCCGGCGACACGAGTCCGCTGAAGTCCGCCTCGATTTGGTAGTCGATGTCGTCGGCATGGTGGCTGAACTGGGGATGGCTGCAGTCGGGGGGGGCAATGCCGGCGCGCAGGTTCTTGCGGCCGAACTTGTTGGCATGCCACAACTCGTACCCGCTGTTGGCGAAGTCAATGCCGGCCTGGCGGATCGAGACATCCCACCCGTAGAGTTCCATGGAGCGCACAAAGGTCATCTCGACGTAGAGGTCGTCCTGCTGGTACTGGTTGACAGTATCGGGTTCCCACTTGGGCATATCGGCGACGGGAACAACGCGTCCCTCGTATTTGAACTCCGTGGGAGCCCCCCAGCCCACCCCGGCCATCTGGCCAATCCAGCCAGCCTTCATCTTGTCAAGATAGGCTGAAACGGACAGGCTCCGGCAGGACACTCCCGGCTTGTCGGGGCAGTCCGCCCAAGCTGCGGCCGCAATGCAGCAGATTGCCAAAATCAGGATAGCTTTCAGTTTCATATGCGTCCAATGTCCTCTGTTATTTGCCTTGGAGTTTCACAACAAAGCGGTTGGTGCCGGGTTGAAGATTATAGCGGAGAAACAGCAGCTCGCGCGGCAGTATCTTGCCTTCCACGAGGCCGGGGGCCTCGCCGATCTGATACAGGCAGTAGTCCCCCCACAGGGCGAATCCGTAGGGCATCGCCTTGGGACTGTCCACTTCAATCTCAATTTCACGGCTCCATGTGTACCGCACGTTTCGTATGAGCCGCGCACGGGGAATGTGCGTCTCAGCATAGAAGTCCTGTGTGTCCCAGGCCTTGCTGTAATTGCGGATGCACAGGGGCTGCACCTGGCCTTCCACAAACATCATCTGGGCACCGGTGTCGTAGTGCAGGAAAGTGCGGGGCCACGGTCCCGGACAGGTGTTCCAGGCGAAATCGGGATTGGGCGGCGGAGTGGGGGAGTCTTCCCACAGCATGTACGATGAGGCGGTCTTTTCGTTCTGCTCACGGTAGGCGCCCACGGCGTCGGCCAGCGTCATCATGCGCGCATGGGGCTTGATGTGGGCCACAAAGCGGTCCAGCATAATCAAAGACTCGCGGATGTCCTCCTCTGTGTAACAGCGCCACCCGTCAGCGATTTCCGTCTCGTGCGCCTCCTGGTGCTGGAGCAGGAACACCTGCTCATTGTACCGCGTGTTGCGCAGGTAGTTGTCGGCCAGGGCCTTCCAGTAGTCAATGTTGTCCCAGGCGCAAATGGAGCCGCGGGCCACGTCGTTGGGGTCGGTGGAGTAAAGACAGGGATTGCCGCTGTGGAAACTCTTGAGCAGATCGCGGGCGGTCCATTCGAGGGCCACAACGCTGCGGCCTTCGGCCGGACGCAGCCGGTCCTCTTTGTCCATATAGTAGAATCCCCACGGACAGCCCCGGTCGGTAATCTGGTCCACCTCGATCTGCTCCCAGCAAAACCCCCACAACCCCTCGAATCCGAGTTCGCTGCAAATCTTGACGATTTCCGGATCGGTGTGGCCCGAGGCAATCCTGCATTCGGCCCAGGGAAGCACTTCCTGTATGGACGCGCGTATGCCGGCCAACCGGTCCCGGCGTCGGGCATAGGAACCGGACATATCAAGAGGGGGAAGTGACAATTCGGGCGGAGCCACGGCGACGTCGTCGCCAAACTCCCCGTGCCACTTGTCCAGTTCCTTCGCGGCAACCCGTGCAGAATCGGCGCTGACCAGCCAGGTGATCGGCACGCCATGGGGATGGAGCGTTTCGGCAAGTCGCTGCATGCCCAACAGGGAGGTCTTGCCGTTTTTGAAGCGCGAAGCAATGGCCGCAAAGGTGTAGATCAATTCGCCCATAATGGTCTCCCGAGAGTCATTCAGTTACTTCTTTTCTTTTTTCAGGAATGCGTTCGGATCCTCAGGCACATATTCCACCGAGGACATGGCCTGCGCCGCCTTTGTCGCAAGCCGCCCGACAGCGGCATTCATGGCCACGGCAAGCGAACTTCCCTGGTTCCCCGCGAGGGGTTCGACTTCGCGCAGCGTGCCCGCCCAAAGAACGGTGGGGGAGTCCGCCTCGCGCAGTTCCATCCGCACTTCCACCTCCGCCACAGGGGGCTGGAGGGTCTTGTTTTCGTGAAAGGCGCGCAGCTCACCGGTCAGCACGGTGTTGGGGCGGGCCATGTCGAAGGCGTTTCCAACATCGGCAAAGCGCGCCCCGGCAATGAGCGCATCGATTACAGTGCGTGTGAGCGCCGCCGACGGTGTCTCAGCCCAGGACTCATTGGAGCGCGATCCCAGGCGAAAATCGGGTTCCAGCACCACCATGCGGCGGTCGTATTGCAGAGGCGCGGCAAAATCCCGGACGCCCAATGTCGCCGCAAGCTTTTTTTCCGCCTTTGGAACGGAAAGCTCCGGACGGATCATGAATGTCTTGGGCCCGACGATCTCACGCGGGCCCAGACATCCCGCAAGCAGCCCAAGCACCGCGCACAGCGCCAGCATGCCCAGGGGCCGGGCGGGCCCGGCTGCGTTCAGGTGTTTGTTCATGTCGTCCTTTGCTCCATCGTTGGGCCCGGTCAGGGCTGCGTCTTGATCTTTGCCTTGCCGCGCACAAGCTGCGAGGGGTCCTGCTGCAACTGTTCGAGGAGAACCCTGACACTCTCAAAAGCACGCCGCAGGTCCGTCATGGCGGCCCGCAGCGTGTATTCAACGTTGTTCGTTTCATGGGAGACATCGGCGGCCACGGTGCCCAGTTTGCCGACCGTCTTGTCCATTTCTTCGGCAAGATCTGATATGTTTTTCAGCGCCGCATTCAGGTTCTCCTGCGTTTTCGGCATGTCAAACTGCTTGAGTTTCTCGCCAGCCGTGCTGACAAGTTTGTCCATGTCCGCCGCGAGCTTCTCCAGGTCCTTGCTGCGGCCTTCCAGGGTGCTCATGACCTGATCAACGTTTCCTTTGACCTTCTTTACCGTTTCAGTCGTCTCGGTGAGGAATTCGGACCCCTTGTCGGCGAGTCCCTCGCCTTTTTCCATAAGGCTCTTTACT
>CAIXUF010001102.1 GCA_903922535.1 Candidatus Hydrogenedentota bacterium | reverse complement strand
TGCGTCTGCTCGTAGAGCGGGCAGTCGGTGAAGGTGTCCTCCATGCACAGCTTGAGCGTGCGTGCCGAGATTTCCCAAATCTTGCCGAGCCGGGGATCGCTGCACGCAAATTGTCCGATGGGCTGCACGGGATAGGTGGACTCGATAAGGCGGAATTCGCGCAGTGTCGCGGGCTTGGTCTGGTTGCGCAGCGTCATGAAGATGTAACGGCCCGACCGGCGCATGAGGCTCGTGAACTTGTTCTCGCCCTCGTTGCAGACATAGCGCATCGTGTTGCGGTAGCGTTCCGTGTGCTGCACGCGCCCGTTCGGCGTGATGTACTCGACGCCGGACAAATCAACCATCAGGCCCGCCTCGCCGTCAACCACGAACTGCCAATGGCCGATGTCCTGTTCGCCCAAGTCGTAGCACAGTTCCACGTCGCCGTCGGCATTGGGCTGCACCGTCACCGCGCCCTCGCCCTTCACCACCGCCTCCGGGTTCTCCAGCAGTGGCTTGGCGTCTTTGAGCGGCTTGCGGTTCTCAAACAGGAAGTGCGGCGACTCGGTCCATTCGCCCTTGGCCACAATCTTTGCCACGCCGCCGAGCCGTTCCTTGAACGCCGCCAGTGTGCCGCTGTTTTCGGTGTGATCCTTGACCTGCCCGTCCAGCTTTGCCGTGACCGCGCTGCGGTCCGCATCGGACATCAGTTTCCATTCCGTGTCGCCCGCAGTGAATTTGCCGCCCTCGAAGGGCGCGTAGCACCAGGGCGTCTCGGCGCTGTCGTTCATCGGGTTGCGCAGCGTCATCGGCGCGCCGCACTTCACGTGCAGTTCCGTGTTGTGCCGCCAATGGCCGAAGTATTCGGAGAGCACGACCAGCACGAAATGTTTGCCGGGCTCCAGTGTGGCCCTGCCGTTCTTGGCCAGTTTGCCGTCCACCACCACATTGTTCTCATCGGCATCGACGACCAAATCGCCGCCCTGCGCCAGGTCGGCCACGGTGGCGAAGGCACCGGTGACGGCCACGTTGTTGTTTGCCCACACCACGCCGTCATAGATCCAGGGCGCGGTCGGGAACACAAAACTTTGCCACGGGGAACGTTCCACCACGGTTGCGCCGTGGAACGCCTTGAACGCGAAAGGCTTGCGCGTGAGCAGCGGGCAGTCGCGCGGCTCGAGGTTTTTCCAGGGGCCTTCGGTCGCGGCATAGCGCAGGACGGCCGGGGCAAAGCCCGCATCGCCCTCGGGCGCGTTGCGCGCGTCGAAGATCTCGGACGGGCCCATCTGCACCGACTGCTTCGGTGCGGCCTTGGCCCAGCCGGTCGCGTCGCGCACCTGCCAGGTGGCGTCCGTGACCACACGCACGGCCTTGCCGCCCGCCTTCGGCGTCACGTCCAACTGCGCCATCAGGCCCGCCTCCTGCGGAATCTGGTGGAAGGTGCCGATGCCGAAGAACTTCGCAACGACCCGAATCTCATTCTTGCCCGTCTTGAGATAGGGCGTCACGTCGATGATGTCGTACTGGTAATGCTCCGGCCAGGCCCGGCCGGGGCCGTCGTTCGCCCACTCGCCGTTCACATAGACCCGGTAGTACGTGTCCGCCGAGATGCGCAGCGTCGCTGCCCCCGCTTCGGGTGCATCAAAGGCTTTGCGCGCCTCGATCGTGTCGTTGTACCCGTTGTACTTGTCCCGCGCCGCCCAAATCCACGCCGCCGTCCAGTCGGGCTTGTCCATGATGGCCTGGTCCTTGGTTCTCGGTTGCGCGGCCCAGCCCGGTGCCGCCGCGAAAAGAGCTGCGATCATCAGCGCGCCGCACGCCGCCGCGCCCGCTTTGTGTGGGAAAAGAAACATTGGAAAATACTCCCTCATGTTGGTCCCCGGCGGTGCCGCCCATGCGGCCTCCGGGGTAAGGAAAGTCTAGCGAACCCGCCCCCGCGGGTCAACCTCAAACGTTTCTTCTGGATGTCCTACTGGGAGCGCCGGCGTCGTCGCCGGCTCTTTGCGTCGCGCGACCGCCAAAGCGGCGAAAAAAAACCGCCACTCATTTTCCCAGTGTCGCGCAAGTTTCTCGCAACGCCTTGAGCATGGACGCAGTGTACGCGGCGGAATCGTCAACGTGGAAAGTCATCACCTGCAACCCGTCCGCACCGTTGCTCACACGGCTCGTGCCGTTGTTGTCCAAGTGAACGGAAACTTTCCGAAAACTGAAGGTGGCATTGTCCACGCCCGCCGCATGCAGATAGCCCGCCGTGCACCACATGTTGCGCAGGCCGTTCCAGATCTTCTCGCGCACCGCCGGCGCAATGGGGTCGGCCAGCGCCGCAATCGGATCGCGTTCCGACACAGGCGTCTTGTTTAGCGCATAGACAATGAAATTCTGAAAGGCGAGTGGCGCCGACTCCAGGACGTCGGCCTGCTTGAAATACCAATAGGTCTGGAATCCGTCCGCGCCGAAACAGGGCATCCAGTAGATCGGCAGGGGACTGTCCATCACGCGCACATAGGCATGGGCGTCCAGGCTGACGTTCCATTCCACCGCCCCGGCGGTGTCGCCCGCGTTCACATAGCAGCGGCCCATCTTGGCTTTCAACAGTTCCGGCTCGCGGTTGTACGCGGCCGCGATGTCGCGAAGACTGCCCACGCAGAAGACCGTCACCGGCCTGTCCGACTCCCGCAGCACCTTCAGAATCAGGTTCACGCCCGCCTGCGCCTCCGGCTGCTGCTGTTCGCACTTGTCGGCCTGCGACTTGAGGTTCTCCACCAGACCCGTGGCGCAGGGCACGTTCTTCCCCGTGACATGCATCATCTGCTGCACCGGGGGCAGGCCCGGCCGCCCGGCGCCTTCCTTGCCCATGTCTATGACAATGGCCCGGATATCGAAAGCGGGCATGCCGAAGAGCGTGGCCAGATCAAAATGATCATCGGGGTCGTTGTGCGGGTGGTAAAGGTCCGTGATGTGAATGACCGGCACCGAACCCGGGGCGGCCTCCGCGGCCAGCGCCGCGCGAACAGGGATCAACACGATTACCGCAACCGCAAACAAGCGAGCAAACATGAGAATCCGTCTCCAAGTGTTTTTGCGCTTCATCGTCCCGTCACAGACAGGGCACCAATTCCCAATTCCTCACGGTCGGCCCAGGCTTGAAACCAGGCTCCACTGCGCCGGAACATCCATCGTTTCGCCGACCGCGGGGATTGCCATGCGTTCCAGGTATCCATTCTTCGCGCTCAGGAACCGCAGTGCGGGGTCTTCCAGTGGCCGGTCAAACTCGACGGCCATCTTGGTGGGTCCAAGATCACTGGCTTCCAGCACGGTGATAGTCGCGCCCACGACCTCCACCCTGTGGCCGACGCGGAAGGGATGGTCGCCGTTGGTGAAAAGAAAGTCGGCCAACTGATTGCCGATGCTGCCGCCGATGATTTCGATCTCCAGCCGGTTTGGCGCCGTGCGCCGCACCCGGTGCGGACAGGATGTCGGGGATACGATAAACCAGTTCTCCGGCATGGGCTCATGCCGTTTCACCGCGCGCATGATGGGTATGTACACGTTGACCATGGGATCGGGCGCGACGAGCAGGACGTACCGGCTTGCCCCCGCCAGCGCCGCCTCTGTCTGGGGGGACAGGGCATCCCTTTCCACTTTTTTTCCGATCATGGTGAATCCCACCGTGGTTGCGGGCCAGACGGCCACGGGCAGCAGCAGGTGAATGGCAACCAGGAACCAGCAGGCCGCGGCATGCCCCCGCCGCGGGACGGCCGACTTGCGCGCCTGCCACCATGCATGCAGCACCACGGCCAGCAGCGCACACACACCCACCGAGGGCACCAGCAACAGCCGGCTCGTCGGTATTGTCGCCGCCACGGGCAGCATGGACAGCACCGCGCCGGGCACCATCCATGACAGCAAACGCCGTTCCTGCGCCGTCACAAGGGACCAGTGGGATTTCAGGAGCGCCGCGATTAGCACGATGCCCGCAAGGCCTGAAAAGACGGACACGGGGTGCATGAAGGAACCGAGCGCCCACAGGTCGGCCGGAAAACCGACAAGCTTGGCCCCGATCAGGGCCAAGGTGCGGAACGGCGCCTGGGAGAGATACTTCCAGGGCTCGCCAATCGGGTCAATGTAGAAGCCGGACCCCGACGCGCCGTAGCCGAGGGTTTTGTATACGGCCAGATAGACCAACACCAGCGCGGTTGCGGGCAGAAACGATGCCAGCCGCCGCGGCCAGCGGCCCGGCCCGGCAAAGAGTTCATACGCCGCCAGATAGGCCAGCACGCCCAGCGCCGTTTCGCCGCCGAGGAGCCCCACCGCGTAGCCCAGCAGCGACAGCGGCAGGCCGGGCTTCCACCCGTCCTCGCGCCAGCGCATATGGGCGCACAGCCCGAACAGGGCAGGAACCGCCGCCACCAGCGCGTTGCGGTTCGCGAGCCAGACCGCCGCAAACAGATGGGACTCGTCCATCGCAAACAAAAGGAGAGCAAGAAAGGCCACCGCACCGGGAAGGCTCCGGCGAAACAGCAGATGGCATGCCAGAATGATCAGGCCGTACCAGAGTATGGAATGGAGATGCTGCACCGGCACACAGTTTTTGAAGAGAGCGTGATCAACCGCGATCAGCGCGGAGGAAAGCGGCCGGAAGAACACCACCCGCACGTTGGGGTCCGTCGTCCACGGATAAGGCCCGTGCGCGATGCGCGGCTGTATGGCCTCCGGACTCCCCGGTGCCCAGTCGAAAAGGTCCAGGGGCCCGCCGATGGGGAGAATCTTCTCCAGCACGGCGATGTGCATGTAGTCGTCGGCCACCAGGCCCAGTTGCAGTGCCGGCAGACAAAGCAGGAAACCCATGGCCAGGCACAAACACAGCGCCTTGGCGGGGGAGAGGCGGCTCAGATCGAGGATGCGTTGCACAAATGAACTTCCGGTTGCGGTTCAGGACAGGCGACAAAAACCCGGCGGAGTATACCATGCCCGGACAGGGGGGAGAAGCGGCACATCTGGCCCGGTCAGGACGGCACCGGGTGAGGAGTCGTGAATGGCAGAAGAACCGGAGTGAACGAAGCGCCAGACTCCCGCTTCGAAAAGCGAACAGGGAATGTCGTTCTTATCCCTTTTCCGCCTTCTCCCGGAAGATCCTGTAGATTCCGCCGAAAGCGCCGTTGCTGAGAAGCAGCACCACGTCCCCCGGCCGCGCGTCATTCCACACCGCATCGGCCATCTCGGGCACGGCGTCGGACCACGCCGCGGCAACGCCCTTCCCCTTCAGTACCCCGGCCAACTGGGCGCGGTCAAGCCGTTCGGCCTCGGGAATGCGGTCACCGCGATAGATCGGCCCCAGCCACACGGCGTCGGCGTTGACGAAAGCTCCCTCCATCTCCCCCTGAAATGCCCTAGTCACCGTTGTGTTTGATCGGGGCTCAAACAGCACCACCAGCTGCGACTGCGGCCAGCGTTCGCGCGCCGCACCGATGGTCTCGCGGATCGCCGTGGGATGGTGGGCAAAATCATCGACAAAGGTCACGCCCTTGTGTTCGAGAAACACTTCCAGCCGCCGCTTCACGCCGGGGAAGCTGCGCACCCCCTGCGCCACCGCCTCCGGTGAAGCGCCCAGCAGGGCAGCCACGGCCACCGCCGCCAGCGTGTTCTGCACGTTGTACCGACCGGACAGCGACGGCTCGATCACACCCCACGGTTCGCCCTTGTGCAGGACTTTTACCAGTCGCACACCGTCGACCACCTCCACCACGCCGCGCCAGTCGGCGTCCTCCGCGAAACCATAGGTCGCCACATTGCTGAACGCATGCCCGCGCAGCGATTGTGCATGGTTGTCCGCGCAGCAGACGAGCCAGCCCTCGCGGGGTATCTGGCGCAGCATGCGTTGGAACGCCAGCTCGATCTCGGCCAGGTCCTTGTAGATGTCGCCGTGGTCAAACTCGATGGATGTGACCACCGCGATTTCCGGCAGGTAATGGAGAAATTTGGCGCGCTTGTCGAAGAACGCCGTGTCGTACTCGTCGCCTTCGATGACAAAGGGCGCGCCCTCCGGGCCCAATCGCGCCGAGTGGGCAAAGCCCAGTGGCTGGCCGCCGATGAGATAGCCGGGGTCGAGTCCGCAGGCTTGCAGCACATGCGCTGTCAATGCCGTAGTGGTCGTCTTGCCGTGCGTGCCGCAGATGGCCACCGACCGCCGCGTGCGCAGCACATGTTCCTTCAGCCATTCCGGTAGGCTGGCAAAGCGCATCCGCCGCGAAAGCGCCGCCTCCACCTCCGCGTTGCCCCGGCTTAGTGCGTTGCCCAGCAGCACCACGTCGGGGGTCCAGTCCAGATTGGACGCGGCATAACCCTCATACACCGGCACGCCCAGCGCCGCCACCATATCCGACGTGGGCGGATACAGCGGATTGTCGCTTCCGCGCACCTCCCAACCCGCCTCAATGGCCAAACGCGCCCCGGCCACCATCGCCGTGCCGCCAATCCCGCTGAAATGTATCCGCATAATCGACAACCCTTTATTCACCCATTGCAGTCATAACAAGAAGACTTCCTCTGGGACCCTCCTCGTCTCTGCGTTCAAAGTTTTCTCAGTTCTTCAAGAGCCCGCTGAAAATCCTCCGGTGGATCGGATCGGAATGCCATTCTCTCCCCTGTGGTCGGATGGGTGATGCCGAGCCGTTCCGCGTGCAGCGCCTGGCCCTGCAGCGCCTTGAGCGCCTCCAACGTTTCCGGCGGAATGGCCCAGGATCGAAAATCGGTGACGCCGTAGACCGGATCGCCCAGCAC
>CAIXUF010001101.1 GCA_903922535.1 Candidatus Hydrogenedentota bacterium | reverse complement strand
GTGATGCTGTGGGTCTCGCCCTGCGCCCAGGATTCGCCACCGTTCGGGGAGGTGAGTGTTAGCGGGGGGGCGATAATGCTGAAGGTGCCGTCGCTCAGATCCTCTATCGCGTTGTTGTCGCCAGAAATCAGGTGGATCTTGTATACGCTGCCCGGCGTCACCCAGGGCGGAACCGTCCACGAGAACTGCCCGGCCGAAGCGGCCACCGCGCCCAACCAGGCGCTGTCCGTGCCGTTGGCATTCAGCATGACCGCCACCGCGCCGGTCACGCCGGTCTGGCTCCACGTGATGGTCTCGGTCTCGCCTTGAATCCACAGTTCGCCGCCGTTCGGGGCGGTCACCGTGAGCGGGGGCGTTCCAGACGCGATGGTGAAGGTGGCGTCGCTCAGATCCTCAACCGCATTGTTGTCCCCGGAGATCACATGGACCTTGTACAGGCCACCCGGTGTCACCCAGACGGGAATCGTCCAATCCAGTTTCCCGTCCGAAGCCAACGCCGCGCCAATCCACTGCGTGTCTGCCCCATTTTCGTTCAGAAGGACGGCCACGTAGCCACTCATGCCGGTCTGGCTCCACGTGATGAGGTGGGACTCTCCCTGTTTCCAGGTCTCTCCGCCGTTCGGCGCGGTCACCGCAAGCGGGGACGCGCCGGGGGAAATGGTGAATATGCTGTCACTCAGGTCCTCAACAGCATTATCGTCCCCGGAGATGACATGGATCTTGTACACGCTGCCCGGCGTTACCCATGCGGGAACCGTCCATGCCATCTGGCCAGCCGAGACTGCGGTGGCGCCAATCCACCCCGAGTCCACACCGTTTTCGTTCAGAAGGACAGCCACTTGGCCGCTTATACCGTTCTCGTTCCATGTGATGGCGCAGGTTTGGCCCTGCACCAGCGTCTCTCCGCCGTTCGGCGAGGTCAGCGTGATCTCAGGCGCGTTCACAAGCGTCACGAAGTTGTCTTCGCTTGTCGAGCCCTCATTGAAAATGCCCCCGGCGTTGACACAGCGCCCCGCTGCGATGGACGGCTGAAGCGTGCCGTTGCTGCTGGCAGTGACGGCGATGGTATAGGTGGTTCCCGAACCGGTGACGTTTCCGATGATCCCCGTTGCCTTGCCATTCCAGGTCACGTCGTCCCAGCCGAATCCCGTCACCGCCTCACTGAACACAACCGTGAACACAACCGGGTGCGCCGTTGCCGGGTCCGGTTGGCCCGCCGCCTGGTTTACCGTCACGGTCAACGTTCCCGGAGCAACGGCGGCGAATTTGACAAGACCGGGGAAGGCATGTCCGTCCAAGGTAGTGAAGGCGCCCGCCGCGTACAGCGCCGCGTTGGAGACTGCAAGCGTGTTCACCGCCCCGTTCGGGGCCGGCGTCCAGCCTGCCTTTGCCGCGCCTGTTGCCGCATCCAGCACCGCAAGTCCGACGCGGAACTGGCCGCCGATGATCGCGAATGCGCCGCCCGCGAACACCGTCTCGCAGGATGCCGCAAGCGCCTGGACCGTGCCGTCTGACGGACTGAACGGAGACACCTGCAGCGTGTCGAAGTCCACTTTCTCGATGCGGTCCGCCTCGCCTGCGTACAGGGTGGAACCGGACACGGCCAGGGAGTGCACGGGTCCGGCCAGGCCGTTGATCGATCCGAACCAGTTGTCCGGGTCGTGCGTAAAGATGCCGACGTAATAGCTCCCCACCCCCGGTACGGGGAACTCGCCGCCAAAGCACAGAAGTTTGTCTTTCACCGCCAAGGACGTAACCACTTGTCCGCTCGTTGAAAATGCCGGCCAGATTCTGCCCGTCGCAGTATTTACCTTGTCAATGAAACCATTGCCGCCGGCGAAGAGCCACGTGCCGTCCGCGGAAAGGACAAGGGAAACAACGGTGCCGCTTGGAGCGGGATAGGTGTGCCAGTCACGGACCATGCCCGTGGCAAGGTCAATTGCCGCAAAGTCCATCCACCCGGAGCCCAAGGCGCCGACCGGGCCGGCCCAGGTGAAGTCACCGCCTATGTAGAGTGTGTCCGCGCCGGCAACCATCGCGTTCACTGTGCCGTTGGTGGTCCACGGCACCGGCCCCGGAACAGCGCCGCTCTCGTTGAAGACCGGCAGCGTGAGTGTCACCGTGCACGTGGCGGTATTGTTTGCCTCGTCCGTGACGCTGATGGTCACGGCATGCGTCCCAGAGCCGGCAATCGCATCACCCGCAACCGGTGACTGTGTGACGGTCAGGCGTTCCCGTGGCGTCAGGTCGTCCATCGCCGCGACTTCTCCCGTAAGGTCCGGGACCTGAGCCGCGCAGGAGGCGTCGGCCGCGAGCATCCGGTTGGGCGGGCAAGCCGTGATGCTTGGCGGGGTCAGGTCCGCCACGTTCACCGTTCGCGTCATCTCAACAGCGCTGTTGCCCTGGCCGTCATTGACGTTGTAGCGCACCGTGTACATGCCCAAGACGGCTGTGTTCACCGGGTTTGCAACTTCGATGCGCTGCGTCAGGTCGCCGGCGCAGGCGTCGCTGGCCGTCGCGCCCGCGTCTGTGTAGGTCGAGCCTTGCGCGACATCAACTATGGCGCTGCCAAGCCGCGTGATGACCGGCTTCATCGTGTCCACCACGTGAACAGTGCGCAGGACCCACTCGGAAGTGTTGCCGTTTCCGTCGTCGGCCTGGTAGTGGAGCGCATAGGAGTCCGGCAATGCGGTATCCGGCACAGAACCCGAATGGGTCACCACCGGGCTGGTCTCGCAGTTGTCCGTTGCCGTCGTGCCGGGTTCAACGTATGTGTCGCCGCACTCCATGGTGACGTCGGCGTCGCCAATCAGCGCGATCACCGGCGGTGTCGTGTCAATCACGGTGACAATCCGTGCGATCTCAGGGGCGGCGTTATAACCGTCGGTTGCGTTGTAGTTCACCCTGTAGTTGCCCACGGCAGACGCGTTGACCCTGTCCCCGCCGACGGTTACCCCCAGGCTGCCCGCGCAGGTGTCCGCGGCGACGGCGCCAAACTCGGTGTACGCGCCACCGCACTCCACCGCCACCACCATCGGACCGTTCAGCTCAAGTGTTGGAGGCACCGGATCCACCACAGTGACCGTACGTGTCGCCTCCACGGCGCTGTTGCCGTTCCCGTCGCTCCCGTTATAACGCACCGTGTAAGCGCCGGGAACCGCCGTGTTCACCGCATTGGAGACCGTGATGCTGCCCGTCCGGTTGCCCGCGCAACTGTCCCAGACCGTCGCGCCCGCGTCGCTGTACGTCCCGCGGCAC
Organism: Candidatus Hydrogenedentota bacterium; assembly: GCA_903922535.1. The sequence continues at coordinate 2,568 of CAIXUF010001101.1, read as the reverse complement.
TGCACAAGAACCGTGGGCGAACCGTTCAGGGTGATGACCGGCGGTATCGTGTCCACCACGTTCACCGTTCTTATGGCGAAATTGACATAGATGCCGTCGCTGACCCAGTAGAACACCTGGCAGGTGCCGCGCACCGCCGTGTTCACGCTGCCGGCGGTCATGATCGCCGCAGTCAGGTCGCCCATGCAGGCGTCCAAGGCAGTGGCGCCAAGTTCAGTGTAGGTGCCGCCGCATTCGACAGTCACTGTTGCTGGGCCGTTCAATATGACAAGCGGCGGTCTCGTGTGCACAACGGACACCGTCCGCGTGACAGGCAGGGCATTGTTGCCGTTGCCGTCGCTTGCGTTGTACGTTACCGTGTAGGTGCCAACAACCGCCGTGTTCACCGGATTGGAGACCGTAATGCGCCCTGTCACGTCGCCCTTGCAGCTGTCCGAGGCCGTCGCGCCTGCGTCGGTGTAGGCCGCCTTGCACTCGACAGTCACCGCGGCCGAACCGTTCAAGGTGATGACCGGCGGTGTCGTGTCCACCACATTGACTGTGCGCGTCACTTCGGCGGCACTGTTGTTCGACGGATCCTTCACGTTGTAGCGCACCGTGTAGGTGCCGGGTGCCGCTGTGTTTACCAGGTTGGTGATCGCGATGCTTCCCGTCAGGCTGCCCGCGCAGGCATCCATGGCCGTCGCGCCTGCGTCCGCGTAGGATGCCCTGCACTCGACGGTCACCGCGGCCGAACCGTTCAAGGTGATGACCGGCGGTGTCATGTCCACCACACTGACCGTCCGCGCGACCTCGGCAGCGCTGTTGTTCGACGGGTCTTTCACGTTGTAGCGCACCGTGTAGGTGGCGGGTATCGCTGTGTTTACCGGGTTGGCTACTTCGATGCTTCCTGTCAGGTTGCCCGCGCAGGCGTCCATGGACGTCGCGCCTGCGTCGGTGTAAGATGCCCTGCATTCGACGGTCACTGCGGCCGAACCGTTGAGAGTGATGACCGGAGCGTTCGTGTCCACCACGCGGACCGTTCGCGTAACCTCGGCGGCGCTGTTGTTCGACGGATCCTTCACGTTGTAGCGCACCGTGTAGACACCGGCCACCGCGGTGTTCACCGCGTTGGTGACAACAATGGCGCCTGTCAGGTCGCCCGCGCAGGCGTCGCCGGCCGTCGCGCCCGCGTCCGTGTACGTGCCGCCGCATCCGACGGTAATCGGGTCGGCGCCGAACAGGGTAATCTCGGGCGGCGCGTTATCGATCAAGTAAAGCGTGCCCGTGGCGCTGCCCTGGTAGAGGGGATCGTCAATCGTTGCCGCAACCGTATAGGCGCCGGCGTCCTCCGGCGCCGTTTCGGAACCCTCATAGGTGATGCGCACTGTCAGGCCCGCGGGTGTCGTGGCCGCCGCGACTGACTTTGGTGTGCCGTCGCATAACCGGAACAAGTTATAGAGCGTTATCGGGGCGGTTGCGCGGACCGAGACGCTCGCGCCCGCGGGCACCGTGGCGCTCCAGTGGCTGCCCGCGGCCAGCCGTCCTGGTATGCCCGTGGCCGTGTTTGGAAGCAACTGCGGTGCGCCGCCGTTCACCGAAATGAAGACATTCCCCGCCGGCGCGCCGGCGTTCTTGACAACCACCTGGTCATACCCGTCGAACACGGACGCGCCGCCTTCCGAAGGCTGGCGCAGCACGGTGTACTGCAACAGGCCGCTGTCCGGGATCAGGGCGTCAACATCGCCTTTGTTCCAGTAGTTTGAGTCTAGGCAACCTGCTGCTGCCGGACCGCCAATCATCTGCGGAATTCTGGGCGTGGCAACCCCAAGGAGTGGATTGACCACCTTGAGCAGCGTGTCGTAATGGATTTCACCGGCCACCGGCTGGGCACCGCCCGAATGGTCATAGGTCGGCGCATGCGCCGCCAGCGCTCCGGCGCTCATGTTGGAGATGCGGGTGAAGCGTCCGTTGAACGGCGTTGACGAACTGAAAACACCGAGCATCTTCACTGTCCGGCCCTCGGCGAACACCACCGAACCCATGAGTTTCACCATGCCCGGTGTGCCGTTGCCGCCATTTCCGCTTGAGCCAGCGAGGCCGCCGCCGCCGCCCATGCCGCCGGCACCGCCGGAGCCGCCCGCTCCGGACGTGCCGCAGTCCCCCCCGAGACCATTGAAGGAGTCACAGTCTCCCGCGGCACCACCGTTTGCGCCTGCGGAACCGCTCCCGCCAGCCTGACCGCCGCTGCCAGCGATGCCAGGGTATCCCGAATAAGTGCTGACGTCGAAACGGCCGCCGGAAACCTGCAGCAGGCCCTGTGCTGCAAGGACAAACGCGCCGCCTCCATTGCCGCCCTGGCCCCCCCAAAGGGCGTAGCCGCCAGTGCCCCCAGTGCCGCCCTGTCCGCCTTGGCCGGAGGCGATGGCGGCGCTACCGCCGGCACCGCCGGTGCCGCCGGTGCCGCCGGTCCCAAACTGGGACTGGGCATTCGGATTAGTTCCATCCCCGCCCGGGTTTCCACCGCCGCCGCCTGTGCAGGGCACGAACCCGCAGAGGCCACTACCGGCACCGCCACCGCCGCCACCG
>CAIXUF010001100.1 GCA_903922535.1 Candidatus Hydrogenedentota bacterium | reverse complement strand
CTTCTTTGACCTTCCATTCCAGTATCCCGCCGGAGAATCCCTCCCGCAGACGGGCTTCGATGCGCAGGTCGGCGGTTTTCACGGGCTTGAAGGAAACGCTGTTCCAGCAGTCTTTGTTGACCGTGAATTCGCCCGCATCCGCCACTTTCCGCCACTTTCCGCCATCCTCGTACAGCACTTGCCACTTTGCGGGCACCCGGCATCCGCCATTGGGCCCGTCGTCAAACCAGTAGACACTGCAACCTGACACGGCGGTTTCACCCGGGAAATCGTACTGCACCCATTCGGTGTCACCCTTCTTGTCCCACCAGGTAAAGCGCGGAACGGATTGGTCGCCGGAGTCTTTCGGTTCGCCACCGTCGGACAGCGCCGCGACCGTGTCGGACGGGTTGACGTGGGATGCTGTCGCGGTGCTCTTGGACATGAGTGTGACCGGCGGTGCGGGCCGGGCCTTGTCCGCCGTGCGGGCCATCCACACGGCCATGTCGCTGTCCCCCCGGTGTCCCCAAGCATAGTTGGGAATGGCCACCAGCGGATGGTCCACCTCTGCAACCGCATTGTCGTCGCCGCGTTTCAGCGCGCGGGCCGTGCCCGTGATCACCTGCACCCCGTTGAGCAGGTCGGCGCGGAATCCGGTGGCCAGCGGTGCGTCGTCGGGCAGGTACAGGCTGAGCGCGTGGCCGCCGTTGTCGATGCCCTCGGCGCAGAACACGATGGGGCCGCGCTCCAGCGCCACCCGGCCCCGGTCATCCTCGACGGCTTCGTTGGCCAGCACCCGGCGGACCGGCATGTCCAGCGCAAGCGCGATTTCGTCGCCCGCTTTCCACTGACGGGAGAGCACGGCATAGCCCTTCTCCATCCGGACGGGGACCAATTTGCCGTTGACTGCAAGCGTCGGCGGCGCCGCCGCGGCGTCGAGATAGTGGTAAAGGTCGGACGGCACCGGTGTGCCCTGCGCCCAGCCGGGAATGCGCAGGAAAAGGTCAAAGGTCTCGGCCTTGTCCGGGGTAACGGTCAGCGCCACCGCGTTGTCCCAGGGATAGCGCGTTTCCTGCACAATCTTCACCGTGCCGAAGGGGGCGTCAATCTCCGCCTCGCCGTTCATGTACAGGCTCACGTAGATGCGGTCCTTCTCCACGGCATAGGCCGAACCGGGCAGCGAAGGGACAAACCGCACATCGTTGGTCGGGCAGCAGGAGCAGCCAAACCACGGCGAACGCTTGTAGCCGCCTTCGACGATGAGCGGGTTCGGATAGAAGAAGGTGTCGCCCTCCATGGACAGCCCGGACAGGAAACCGTTGTAGATGATCCGCTCGAACACGTCCATGTACTTGCCGTCGCCATGGAGCAGGAACATGCGGTGATTCCACAGCGCGTTGGCGATGGCCGCGCAGGTCTCGCAGTAGGCCGACTGGTTCGGCAGTTCATAATTTGCGCCGAAAGCCTCGCCCTCGTGCCTCGCGCCGACGCCCCCGGTGAGGTACATCTTCTTCGAGACCATGTTCTCCCACAGCCGGTCGATCGCGCCGATGTATTCGGGCTTGCCCGTGAGCGCCGCCACGTCGGCCACACCGGAATAGAAATAGCCCGCGCGCACGGCATGGCCCACGACCTCGTCCATTTGGAGGATGGGCTTCTCGTCGGAGCAGTACGCCCCCCAGATCTCACGGTGTTCCTTGTTGCCGTGCTGGTCGACAAAGAACTTCGCCAGGTTCAGGTACTTGGCGTCGCCCGTGGCGCGGTAGAGCTTGGCCAGCGCCAGCTCAATTTCCGGGTGGCCGCAGATACCGTACTTCTTGCCCTCGCCGAAGGTGCGGTCCAGCAGATCGCCGCACTTGATCGCCACATCAAGGAAGGTTTTGCGGCCCGTCGCCTGGTAATGCGCCACGGCCGCCTCGATCATGTGCCCCATGCAGTACATCTCATGGCAGTCTTTCAGATTCGCCCAGCGCTGGTCGCCGCAGTTGGCCGGATGCTCCGGGTCAATCGTTCGCGCCGTGTAGAGATAGCCGTCTGATTCCTGCGCCTTGGCGAACAGCGTCACCAGGTCTTCCAGGTACTTGTCCAGCGCCGAGTCGGGTTGAAGCGCCAGCGTGTACGCCGCGCCCTCGCAGACCTTGTACACGTCCGAATCGTCAAAGAAGATGCCCTTGTGCTTGCCGGGCTTGAGCTTGGCCGCCTTTTCAAAGTTCTCAATGCGGCCCGTTTCCTCGCACTTGCGCCAGTTGGCGGGCAGCGTGGACGTGCGGTTCGTCTCCAAACGCGCCCCCCAGAAGCCGCCGTTCACATGCACTTTGTTGAACTTGACGGGCGTGATGGGATAGTCCTGCACGGGGGCGCCCTGCGCGCCAGCCGCCGCAGCGCCCGCAAGAACCGGTATCAGTGCCATGCCCAGCATCATCCTCCAAAAGCCCATCACAGCGCCCTCCGTTGGGGTTGGAATAACGGGCCCGGCGGAGCCGCCGGACCGGAATCTGACAATATACCCAGAATTGAAGACGGGGGCAAACAGGCACGCGGAGCGCTGCATCCCATATATGATGCGGTGTTAACTGATGCCGCCTGGGCGGGCGTTGTCCAATTCCCCATAGGAATCCTGCACCGCCTGTTCCATGCGGACGACCTCTTCATCGGAAAGGAAGACGAAGTCTTCCGCGCGTCTTCGCGCAGAAAGCCGTCCGTTGTTTTGAAGGCAAAAACGAATAAACAGGTCGAGTCTTCGGTCAGGCATGTCCACGACCGTTTGGATGGCCGTTTTGGCCCGGTCATAGTGGGCAAGGAATGACAACTCGGCCGCAAGTTCCGTGTTAATGGTCCGTTCAATAAATCGAAAAAGCGATTCCGCCTGCGGCGTCATGTCGATATGGCGGTACCAGATGTCCGTGTCATTGTGAACCGCCATGCGGCCCTCTTCGTCGAGCGAGTATTCCACCAGTGCCAGAAGAGGGCGGGAAAAGGCTTCCAGGGATGCATCATAGTCGGCCGGGTTCTTCAGCATGGATGCTGATATGGGAAACATGACCCCTTCGGGGGTAAAGGTGCGCAGGGACAGAATGTTGTGAATCAGAAAGCGGTGAATGCGGCCATTGCCGTCTTCGAACGGGTGCAGGAAGACGAATCCGTACGCGATGGACGCGGCATGAATGACCGCCGGGACGGCACCCGCTTCCATGCGCTTGTGACAATCCATCAAGCCCTCCATCAGGCCGGGCAGATCTTCAGGCTTCGGACTTATGAAGTGTATCTTTTCTGTCTGCCGGACAACGGCCTCCCCGACATAATTCTGGGTCAATCTGTAGTCGGAATCCCGAAAGCGTTCATCAACAATGCGGTTCTGAAGTTCAATGAGCCGCTTCTTCTCACAGAAGTCATCCTGCTCCGCCAGTTGAAGCAGCGACACAAAACGCTCGATTCGGCTTGAATTGGGCTTGATATGCTCGATCTCGAAGGAGGATCTCGTTTCCTTGGCATAAAGATAGCCCAGCGCCCGCTTCATGATTTCGGGCGTGTAGGCGGACACCGCCTGCCGGCAGCGCCCTGGAAGGTCGGCCGCCTCGAAATCCTTAAGGATATCCGTGCGGCGCACCATCGGGCAGAATTGACGGTTGCCGGGCAAATTGTCATTGACGCGCTGGCGGGCAATCCGGCGGCCGGGAGTGACGGTATAGTATTCCTCCGGCGCAAGCAGGTCGACGTAATTGCCCTGTTTCATGTCGTCGAGCGGAAGCGTCCTGTCTGTGAGCATTTCATACAGAAACCAAAGGCGCCTTGCGTATTTGCCGCCCGGCTTGGACCGCAGAAACGCGAGAATCTCCTCTTCCTCCGCTTTTTGAAACAGAACGGCAAGAATGGCCAGATTGGTGCCGTCGTATTTGAGGGCGAATTCGAGATGATCTCCCAGCGAGTCACCCGGCCAATATGAGGAGGCATAGGTCTCCTCGATCATGTCGCCGTTCTTGTCCACACGGTGCGGTCCGTTTGATCCAACCAGGGACAGGTGCCAGTTTGGAATCACCTCAAGGGCATACCGCTCAACAAGTGCGGCATATCCCGCACGTTTCAGCGTTGTCTGGCCTCGGCTTCTTTCCGCCATAACCGGCTCCCGATTTGCATATTTTCCCGCAGTATCGCGGAAAAACGATTACAGGGCAATAAATACGCTTACAGAAGGGGCGTTGTCAATGAAAACGCTTACGGGAAGAATATGGCTCTTCGTCTAAACGGCAGGATTTCTGCGCGGTATTTGGTGGAATCCAGCAGCGTGGCGGGGGTAGGATTCGAACCTACTGCTTCAGACCAAAGACGATCCGACGTGGCACCAGCCACCACCCCGCGTCAAAACGCTGCCTCAAGATGAAGCATAAACCCAGTTCCCAGACGGCGTCAAATCTGGTACAACCGCGAGGGTGCGAACCTGAAAAGGTTTGGTCGGCATATCCGAATCACAAGGGACCCTCACACCCTCATTTCCACAAACCGTGTTTCACCAGGCGGAATCTCCAAAGTGATGGCCGGGTCCGCGGCCAGTTCTTGGCCGGTACACCATTCTCGTGCCTTGGTCATGGCCGTCTTGGACGTGATCTTCACTTTGGCCACCGCAGACGCATCCACCACGGCGGGCTCTTTCGGTTTCTTGATCACGCCCGCGTTGTTGATTAGTTCGATCACCCATCCGCCTGCCGTGCGGTTGATTTGATACTGAATCGCATCGCCTTCCAGGGTGAAGGGAAGATATTCCGCTGCGAGCTTCGCGAGCCGCTCGTTGGAAATCGCGGCGGGCCGTTGGGTGGCCGGGTTGGTCCATGCATCGAGCACTTCCACGGCGCCCGCGTCCCGCAAGCGTTTCATGCTGTCGCCCAGCGCGTCGCGGTGGCGGGGGTGCAGCAACACGCGGCTGCCTTTCTTGAGCGCGTCGCACAACGCGTCGACAAACCCGGCATCGAAATCGATGTCGCCGGCCAACAACAGCACGGGATAGGCCGATAGCGTTTCCGCTTTCGCCGTGGACAACAACACGTCGGCCAGTTCGCCGTAGGGCGTGGCGCGCAGGTAACGATCTTCCGGGTTGTCCGTGTTGGGCCGCTGGTGGATGTGGTCCGAGTTGGGATACAACTGCCAAACGAAGAGGTCGTTGATCTCGGTGTCGCCCGGCGTGTTTTCCAGGATGCCCCAGGGGTGGCCCCTGTAGCCGTTGTATCCGGCATAGCGGTCGAGCACCACCGCCACGGGTGTGTAGGGGATGCCGCGGTCATGGCCGCGCGTGAAGGCGAAGAACGCCGAGGCCGCCTTGCCGTGCGACGTGAGCTTGTCGGGCTTCGCCGAGTCCTCAAAGAAGATCGCACTGCTGTTTTCCGGGGTCACCATCGCCGCGCCGGCGAACCAGCCGTGCAGCCACATGCGCCGGTACAGGCTCAGCGAATGCCCCGCGTCGAGTCCGCGCGCGTCTTTGCCCTCGATGCGGAGCGGGCCGTTGGTGGTGCAGGCGCCGGAGAACCAGGGGCTCGCCTGCAACGACCATGGCAGGCCCCACTGCCGCGCCGCGCCGCGCGCGAAGGCGATTTTCGACTGGGTGAACGCGATGTTCTCGCACACCTCCAGCCCCACGACCCGCGCGCCCCATTCGGCGGCGTAGGCCTCATAGTGCGAATGCCCGGTCACGCTCATGTTGCGCCCGCGCATGGCGCGCTGGCGCGTCATGAAATAGTCCTTCACGATGTCATAGCACTCGCGCTTGTCCTTGGGCCGCGTGTCGTAACCGGCCAGGCCCGCCGGCTTCATGAATTGTTTCATCTTGTTGAAGTCCGGGCCGTAGACATCGCGCCACCACGACTCGGCGCAGGACAGGTTGTGGAAGTAATAGCCCCATTCGCCGAGTTGGATGGCGCTGAAATCGCCCGCCCGGTCCAACACCTGCATGGCCGCCTCGTCCGCGTCGGAAAGCCGCGCCCGGCCGTCCTTGATTTGAAAGTCGCCAAAGCCGGGATAGCAGATCATCGGCCAGTTGATGGACGCCAGGTATTCAAAGAGCGGCTTGGACGCCGCGCAGGCCGTTGGCCCCGGGTCAAAACCGTTGCCCAGCCCCTGATCCCGCATCACCCCCACCATCTGCTTCAACTTGTCCAGTTCCCCCGGACAGCCGTACATGGTGAACACAAACCCCGGTTGGCCCGGCAGCAGCGTCACCTTCCACGGCCCCTTCTCCAGCGCCGCGGTATTGGGGAAGGTCGTCGCACCGGCAGCCGATGCCAGCAGCAACAACACACTCACGCAAAAGTGTTTTGTCAAGGGAGCCTCCGTTTCTTTTGCAGGCCTGTTCATGGAAGGGTGCCCGGAGCGGAGAGGAGCGCACCATCCGGCTGCCGGCATTTTGACCATCCCGCTGATTTTCGGTCATTATGGTCCCGGAAGTAAAGACCGCCTGACAGTCCGTCACGACGGCATCAATGGGTTGGAAGAACCGAAGAAGGGAGAACCGAAATGGCGAAGTGCCCCTATTGCGACAAGCCCGTCACCCTGAAAGCGGCCGGCTCGGAGAGGCTGGCCGAGGTGCGCCGGGAAGTCCGCGGTTTGATCAAGAAAGAGATCATGTATTCCTGCCCCCACTGCGAACGCATACTTGGCTTTGGTTTCTTCCCCGGCGGGCTGTTCACGGACAGGCCATAGCGGGTGCTTTGATCGGCGCGTTTCGTTTTGCCTTGCAAAACTTCACGCGCGGCTGCGCGGCATCCTGCGGTGATTTCATCCGGCCGCCCTGAAAGCGGGGGCGCGAAGCGGCGCCTTGCCCCGCCGCCCCGTTCCGGTTAGTATAGTGCCGCCGTCTTGAACCCATGCCGCGAAGTGCGCGGACAACAAGGAGCGCCGGAATGCGAAACGCCACGTTCATTCTCTGTCTAATCACCGCGCTGGTCTGCGCGGGAACCGCCACCGCCGCGGACACGCTCTGGAGCATCGGCAAGAAGGATGCGAACTATAAGGAGTTCGCCGGTGTGGGCAGCCACGCGGACTACCAGAAGCTCTTTCCGAACGACGTGACCTACACGGTCGGCAAGAGCAAACCGGAAAAGGACTGGTCCTTCATTCAGCCCGGCCCGAGCGATGACTGGGCGGGATTGAAGCAGCACCCGTTCCGGATTCTCTTCGACGTCCAGAAGGCGTCCAACACCGGGTGCCGCCTCTTCGTCAACCTGGTGGACACGCAGGCCGGCAGCCCGCCCACCCTTTCCGTCAAGCTGAACGGCCATGAATGCCCGGTCGTGGCGCTGCCCGCGGGCGGCGGCGACGGCGCGCTGACCAACCCAAAGGAGGGGCACCGCCTCACGAAATCCTTCGTGTTCCCGGCCGCATGGATGAAACGGGGCGGCAATGAACTGGTGCTGGCCACCACGGAAGGCTCCTGGATTCTGTACGACTCGGTGAAGCTGGAGGCGGGCGTGCCCAACGGCCCGCAGGTGGACCACATCAACGCAACCTGCACGCCCATGTTCAAGACCGTGGACGGCGTGATGAAGCAGGCCGTGCTGGTCCGCATCGCCAACGAGGGGCTCGACGGCGACGGCATGATTGGGCTCGACGGCGGCGCGGCGCCGCAGAAGATCGCGCTGGCCCAGGGGGAAAGCTCGGTCCCGCTGATGGTGGACCCCTTCACGCAGGTTGGAAAGCAGAAGGTGACGCTTAAAGTCGGCGACAAGGAACAGTCCTCCACCTTTGACGCGCAGCCCGAGAAGCAGTGGAAGGTCTTCGTGGCCGCGTCGGCCCACACCGACATCGGCTACACGGACCTCCAGGAGAAATGCATGCAGCTTCACGTGGACAATGCGCTCGGCGCGCTGGAAGCCTGCGACAAGCTGCCAAACTACAAGTACAACCTGGAAGTCTTCGCGCAGTTGGACTGGTTCAGGCAGCTTGCCCCGGACAAGATGCCCGTGATGGAGCAGCGCATCAAAGAGGGGCGCATGGGCCTGACGGGGCTTTACCTCAACATGCTCACTGGAATCTGCTCCGGCGAGGAAATGGTCCGCGTGCTCCAGCCCGCGCAGCTGTACGGCCGCGCGCTGGGCGTGCCGGTCACCATGGCGTCGCTCAACGACGTGCCCAGCACCGTCGGCACGCTGCCCATGTTCCTGCGGCAG
>CAIXUF010001099.1 GCA_903922535.1 Candidatus Hydrogenedentota bacterium | reverse complement strand
TTCACCGAAACGTCCAAGTTCCTGATCTGTGTGGACGCGGACAGCGGCGAGTTGTTGTGGAAACGGGAACATCTCACCCAGTATGACATCCATGCGGTAACGCCCATCTACAAGGACGGCTGCCTTTACTACGTGGCCGGTTACAAGTCGGGCGGCGGGCTGCTCGAACTGTCCAAGGACGCGTCATCGTACACGGTGAAGTGGCTCGACACGCAGCTCGACTGCCAGCACCACGGCGTGGTGCTTGTGGACGGATGCATCTACGGCACCACGCACCATCGCGGCGGCGGGCAGATGGTCTGCCTCGACTGGGCCACCGGCAAGGTGAACTGGGCAAGCAAGGAAATCTCGCAGGGCGTGGTCGAGTATGCCGACGGGATGCTGTACACCTACGAGGGTGCGACAAAGGGCATCGTCAGCCTGATCAGGCCCTCGGCAACGGGACTGGAGCGCACGGGGAAATTCACCGTGACCGCGGGCAACAGGGAACACTGGGCGCATCCCACCATCGCCAACGGACGCCTGTACGTGCGCCACGGCGACGCGCTTCTCTGCTACGACATTCGCCAGCACTAACCCGTCTTCACTAGACCCACGACCCAAGACCCTAGACCCTGTCTACGCCAGATATCCCCCATCGCACACAATCACCGACCCCGTCGTGTAACTCGACGCGTCGGAGGCGAGATACACGGCCGCGCCCACCATCTCGCGCGGCTCGGCGTGGCGACCCATGGGCACCTGCCCGACGAACACGTCATGGATCTCGGGCGTGTCAATGAGTACCTTGGCGAATTTCGTGTTGGTCAGGCCGGGACAAATGGCGTTGCAGCGCACACCCGCGCCGCCCAGTTCGGAGGCCATCGCCTTTGTCATCGAGATCACCGCGGCCTTCGTCATCGAATACACGCCCTGCATCAGCATCGGCGAGATGCCGCCAATCGACGCCACATTGATGATCGAGCCCCCGCCCTGATCCACCATGATCCGCGCGGCGCGCTGCGCCATCAGGAAATACCCCTTAACGTTCACCTCGAAGGTCTTGTCGAAGATCGACTCGGTCACTTCAAGGATGGGTCCGAAATACGGGTTCGTCGCGGCATTGTTGACCAGCACATCCACCCGACCGTACTCCGCCATCACCCGGTCGAACAACTGCCCGATATCCTCCGGCTTGCCTGTGTGGCAGGCCGCGGCCAGCGCCTTCCCCCCCGCATCCTTGATTGCCTGCACCACCGCGTCCAAATCATCCTGTTTACGCGACGCCAGCACCACCGTGGCGCCGTTCTCCGCCAAACCCCGCGCAATGGCCTCGCCAATGCCGCGGCTCGCCCCGGTCACAATCGCCACTCTTCCCGTAAGATCAAAATCCGCGATGGCCATGAAAACTCTCCTTGTTTTGGAATTTGTGAATTATACCAAATTCTTGCGCGCAGGCAGGCTCGCATATTAGCATCTTGCGGCGCAATGGATGCCCGCCTGCGCGGGCATGACGGAAACGGCAATTTCACCGCCCGCACAGGAGGCCCCATGGACTTTTCGATCCCCGCCGAACTTCAAGCCACCCTGAACAAGATTCGGTGTTTCATGGAAGATGAGGTCATCCCGCTCGAGAAGGACTTCTGCCTCGGTGGCATGGAGCCGGTGCAGGCGCGTGCCGATGCCCTGCGCCAGAAGGTCAAGGCCCTGAGCCTCTGGCTACCGCAAATCCCCAAAGAGCACGGCGGCATGGGGCTCAACCTGATGGACTTCGGCCTCGTCGGCGCGGAACTGGGCCGCTGCCCCCTCGGCCACTATGTCTTCAACTGCCAGGCGCCCGACGCCGGCAACATGGAAATCCTCATGCAGTACGCCAACCCGGCGCAACAGGCGCGCTTCATGACGCCTTTGCTGGCGGGCGAAATCCGCAGTTGCTTCGGCATGACCGAGCCCGAGTTTCCCGGCTCCAACCCGTCCTGGATGGGCACCACCGCCGTCCGCGACGGCGGCGAGTACGTCATCAACGGCCATAAGTGGTTCGCTTCCGGCGCCGACGGCGCGGCCTTCTCCGTCGTCATGGCCGTGACGGACCCGAACGCGCCCCCGCACAAGCGCGCCAGCATGTTCCTCGTGCCCATGGACACCCCCGGCGCGGTCATCGAGGCGAACACGCCGGTCATGGGCCACTCGGGCTCGGGCTGGGCCAGCCACGGCGAACTGCGCTTCACCGACTGCCGCGTGCCCGCCGAAAACATGCTCGGCCCCATGGGCGACGGTTTCCTGATTGCGCAGGAGCGGCTCGGCC
>CAIXUF010001098.1 GCA_903922535.1 Candidatus Hydrogenedentota bacterium | reverse complement strand
CCTGCTGAACACGCGCTTGTTCTCCGGCTTTGCCAGCGCGTCGAGTTCGGCCTCGTTGTGTTTCAGCGGTGCGCCGCTGTAGTACTGCCACAGTTCATTGCCAACGCGGATCATGCCCTGTCCCATGTACAGCGAACCGCTGTCGAAACCGCCCGCCGGACCCAGCGCGATGAAGGGCTTGCCGCGTTCGGGCCAGGTCCAGTGGATGCCGTCGCGGCTCACAGCCAGATGAATGTCGAGCGCGTCCTCCGCATGCCGGTAAAGGCTTGGAAACATCAGATAGACGCGGTCAGCATCGGGATACTTGAAGGCGGCGGGATTGTAGAGGTCCGTACCGGGCGGGTCCTGATCGCAGGCTTGCAGCGCCAGCTCCAGCGGGGCGAAGTGCTCGGACGAAGCACTGGCACTGCGTCCGATGGAACGCCCGTGGCCAGAAACGCGCCCATAGAGAACGTACTGCCCAATGGACGCATCCCAGAGACCTGAATACTGGCTGTCAGCAAAGACATCGCAGATGGGACTGGAGAAACGCGTCCAGCGCAGCCCGTCGGCGGAGTACATGCCCGCGACACGGTACGGCGGATCACTCCCTGCAAACAGGCCCTGCGACACGGCCTTGTACCGCGCTTCGGGCGGCGCGTTCGGGTCTTTGAAAACGCCCGCGCCGTGAACCCGCGAATGTGCCCCCTCCCCGCCAATTTGCCGAAAGAGGATGTTGTTGTCTTTTGAAGCGTGATACGCAAACAGCCCCAGCGAAGGCTTCTCCCAATGAATCCCGTCGGCCGACTCGGCGTAGCAGAAGGAGGTGTCGTTGGTGGTCGGCCATCCCTCGACGTCGTAGCACTCATACCACATGCGGTATTTCCCGCCGTCCTCCATCACGCTGAACCAGTTCAGCGTGGCATCCTCCCAGGGACGATCAGAAACCAACGCGCGCTCATCGGTCTTGACGGCAGGCACCACGTGAAGGGCCACGCCGGTTGATGATGCGAAGAACAGCCCGTCAATGAACCACTGCTTGCGGTCGCCCACATTGATGCAGTTGCCTGCGTTGGCCGCTTCTTGCGCTGTGGCAAGGATCTGCAAAGCGAGCAGCAGCGTTGCCGTCGCCAAAAAACCGCGGGCCGCGTGACACATGAAGCGTTCCTTTCAAATAGCGGAGACAAGCCTGTTGGCAGCGGGCGTCATGATACACACTGGTGTCTGTATGGCGCCAAAACGTGGACGCGGCAACCGAGGCCGCTTGCTTTCCCACATCGGCGAAAGCATACTTCTGCCCATGAACATTTCGCCCCAACCACTCCAAGACAGCCTTGTCCCTGACAGGCGTTTCTGGGCGTTCGTGCTGGCCTTCTATGCCGCATGGACGCTGCGGGTCGTCCTGCTTGTGCCGGTGGACTGCTCCATCGACGCCGCCTGGCTTCGCCAGTGCTGGTCGCAGGGGCTGCGCCTGTCACTGTGGGTCTTGCCGGTAATCGTGTGGTTGAAATGGGTGGATGGGGTGCGTCCGACGGAGTGTTTGCGGCTGAACACCCTCCCGCGCGGGCGCGCCCTCGCGCTTGGTCTGGGAATCATGGCCGCGTTCCTCGCGGTGTGTGCTGCGTCAGCCGTCCTGCTGCAAGGCGGCGGGCTGCACAAACTTTCCGTCATGACCGCAACGGATTACGCGGGGTTGCTCGCTGGAATGTCCATCGTGGCCTTTGCCGAGGAACTGCTCTTCCGAGGATTCATTTTTCAGCGGCTTCGGCGGCGCTACCCGTTCCAGCGGGCCAATCTGTTGACCGCAGTGCTCTTCCTGGGCATCCACATTCCGGGCTGGCTGTATGTGCAGGGTCCGCACTGGGGGCTGCTGTCGCTTGGCGGAAGCATCCTCATCGCGGGCTGGATGTTTGGTCTCATGATGGAGGTCACGCGCTCGCTGTGGCCGCCCATACTGCTGCACCTGCTGAACAACGTGCTGTCCGGGATGTTGGCGGGCTGATTGCGCTTTCTCTTTTCGGGTGGACAGGGTGTACAGTAAAGGCAACTCAACTTCGGGAGATTCCGTGCATGAATCCTTTTGACCGGTGGATGGCGGTGGGCTTGGTGCTGCTGTGCGCGTGTGGCGCCTGGGCGCAGTCGGATGCGGCTCCGGTGGTGCTGGAAAATGACACCATCCGCTGGGAGATCGGCGCGGACGGGCTGAACAGGCACTTCACAGACAGGGCCTCGGGACAGGACTATCTCAAGGCAGACCCGGCCTGTCCGGTGGCGGCGGTGAAGAAGGGGACAGTCAGTGTCCCATGCACTGCGGCCGTGTTGAATGGAAGCTCCCTTACGCTTTCCTTCGCGGGGGCGGAGGCCAAGCTGCGGGTAGCGCTGGAGAAGCGGTTTCTGACCCTGGAGGTGTTGACGGCCTCCGGGGACGGCGTCGATGAACTGACCTTCTTCGACGTGCCGCTGACGTTGAAAGGCAGTCTGGACGAGCCCTTTGCGGCCTGCGCGCTGGCGTTCAACCTCCAGACCAACGTGCCGGAGATTCCCGGCCCGAGCAGCCGGCTGCATGCGATGTGCATACCGCGTTTCGGCATGCAGGGGGCGAAGGCGGCCATTGTGGCCTGTCCCATGGCGGCGCTGCGCGACGTGATGAAGGAGGCGGTGGCCACGGCGGAGGATCTGCCCAAAACCAACATCGGCGGCCCCTGGGCGCTTGACGGCGAGATCAACCGCGGCTCCTACCTGTTCGATTTCGGGGCCATCAACGAGCAGACCGTGGACGACTGGATCAAAGTCGTGAAGGATTTGGGTCTCAACCAGATCGATTTCCACACGGGCACCTCGCTGCGCTTCGGCGACTGCTTTCCCAACCCGAAGATCTTCCCGAACGGCCGCGCGAGCGTGAAGGCGGTCATCGACAAGCTGCACGCGGCGGGCATCTCGGCGGGGCTGCACACCTACGCCTTCTTCATCGCCAAGAACACGCCCTACGTGACGCCCGTTCCTGATCCGCGCCTGGGCAAGGACCGGATACTGACGCTTGCCGAAGCGCTTGCAGCGGACACGCCCACGGTGACGGTGGACGAGTCCACCGCAGACATGCACACCACCACGGGCTTCTTCGTGCACAACAGCGTGACCGTGCAGATTGACGATGAGTTAATCAACTTCGGCGCTGTCAACAAGGAGGCACCCTTCGGGTTCACCGGTTGTGCGCGCGGCGCCTATGGGACGAAGGCGGCGGCGCATGAAAAGGGTGCGAAGGTGGCCCATCTGAAAGAATGCTTCGGCCTGTTTACGCCCGACGCCGACTCGACGCTGCTGTCCGAGGTGGCGTTCAACACGGCCGACACGTTCAACAAGTGCGGATTCGACATGATTTACCTGGACGCGCTGGACGGGGAGGGGATCCTGGGCGGCAACGACCTGGCGTGGCACTACGGATCCAAGTTCGTGTTTGAGATTGCGCGGCGCCTGGAACATCCGGCGCTGTTTGAAATGAGCACCTTCCACCACCACCTGTGGTACGTGCGTGCCCGCATGGGCGCGTGGGATCACCCCGGCCGCGCGCACAAGCGCTTTGTGGACATCCATGTGGCGGCCAACGCTTCGGGCGCGGGCAATTTCCTGCCCATGAACCTGGGCTGGTGGGCCGTGCAGACCGCGAAGGAAGGCGGCACGGCGCTGTGGAACGAGCCGACCTATCCCGACGACATCGAGTATCTGATGACCAAGTGCCTGGCCACCAATTCTGGCATCTCGCTCATGGGCGTCAATCCGGACACGCTGACCAGTGTGCCCGCCTATCAGCGGCTCGCACCCATCTTCCGCCAGTATGAGGATCTTCGGCACGCCAAGACGGTGCCCCCATCCATTCTGAAGCAACTGGCCGCGCCGGGAAAGGATTTCGCGATGGAGACCGGCGCGGACGGCGCGGTCACATTCCGGCCCGTGGAATACGCCAAGCACAAGGTGCAGGGCCAGGATGGCTGGAGCAACACCTGGACCGTCAAGAACAGCCATGCGGCGCAGCCCGTGCAGATGCGCATAGAAGCCTTGTACTCCGCCGGGTCCTATGACGCGCCGGACGCCACTGTAATCGAGGACTTCAGCACGCCGGACGCCTACACGGAGCATCAGGCCGCAAGCGGCGTGCAGGTTAATCTGGCCACGGCCACGGACGTGGTCAAGAGCGGCGCGGCCAGCGGGCTGTTCACCGGCAAGAGTGACCTGCCCGAGCCGGACGGCGCCTATGGAAGCGCCGGAAAGAATTTCACGCCGCCGCTGAGCATTGCCGGCAGGGAGGCGTTGGGCGTGTGGGTGCACGGCGATGGCAAGGGTGAAACGCTCAACGTGCAGTTGATGAGCCCGCGCAACACAACCTCGCTCGGCTACGGCGACCACCACCTCACCGTCGACTTCACGGGCTGGCGCTATTTCGAACTGCTGGAGATCGAGAGCACGGACATTGTCGATCACGGCTGGCCCTACCGCACCGCCGCCTATGCGGTTTACCGCGAGGGCATTGACTATGGCCAAATTGCGCAGCTCAGTTTCTGGTACAACAACCTGCCCCAGGGCCAGGACGTTGCCTGCCATCTGAGTCCGATCAAGGCGCTGCCGCTGGTAAGAAATCATTTGGTCCAGCCCAGGGTGACCATCGGCGGCAAGACGCTGGTGTTTCCAGTGGGAATGGAAGTTGGGGCCTATCTCGAATACCGCGGCATGGAAGATTGCAAACTGTACGGCCCCAACGGCCAGTTGATCAACAGCATCACGCCGCTGGGCGACGCGCTGACCCTGGAGCCGGGCGACAACGCCGTAAAGTTCGAGTGCGACACCGTGCCGGGCATAAACAACCGTGCCTGGGTAACGATAGGCAGCCACGGCGAGCCCATCACGGAGTAACCGCAATTTTTGACAGCGCAACGAAAAGTGCAGGATAAACCCATGCCGCTCTTGACGCGTCGCAGCCTTCTCAAGGGAATGGCGCTCGCCGCTGTGACCGCGCCCGTGCGGGCGGCGGAGACGCCCGAGGATTCACCCATGGTGGACAAGGCACAGAACCCCGTAATGGATGAACGGTTTGGCGTGCTCGATTTGCACTGCCACCCCACCATAAAGTCGTACCTGTTTGGCACCAAGTTCTGGAAGGCCCACCAGGCGCCGTCGGGGTTCTTTCCCCTGAAGATGTGCGTGGATCTGGACTCGCTGACGGACGGGGGCGTCAAGACCTTCGTCTGCGCCACCTATGTCGTTGAGCGGCAGATGTTCACCGATGTTTGGCCACTGGGCCTGCTGGCGTCGGCGTCTCCGACCGCCGCCCACGTTGCCACCGCCCCGATGGATGCGCTGACCCGTGAATACCTGGATTTCGCGGAGAAGATGATTGAGGAAACCCGCCGACAGCGCGGCGACGTCATTGAGGTCGCACGGTCCCGCGCCGACATGCAACGGATTAACGCCGCCGGAAAGATCTGCATGCTGCACGCCGTCGAGGGCGCGCACCACCTGAACGGCGACATCGGCATGGTGGATGAACTGTTCGAGCGCGGCGTCTGCTACATGGTTGTTCCCCATCTCTATCCGAACAAGGCCGGTGGCTGCGCCGACATCATGGGCATGGACAAGCGTTCGCGTCTGGCCCCGGGCTGTTTCAATCCCAAGTATCAGGACGCCTCGGGCCTGTCGGACTGGGGGCATCAGCTTGTGGAGAAACTTCTTGATTTGGGCATTATTGTCGATCCCACCCATGGAACGCGCGAATACCGCAAACAGGTCATCGATATCGCGCGCAACCACCCCAAGAAACGCCCGGTAATCATGTCCCATGCCTGTGCCCCGCCCGCCAACTCAGTCCGGCCCGATCCGCTGCCGGAGGACATTCGGGAGATCGCGGATACGGGCGGGGTCGTCGGCCTCATGATGTTCTTCCGGCCGGAATTTGCCGGGCGTGACACCGCCGGCGTCGAAAGCATGCTTGATGCGGTTGACTTTCTCGTGCAGCATGGCGGCGAGGACGTGGTGGCCATGGGTTCGGATTTGGACGGTTTCACAACGGTGCCGAAGGACATGCGGTCGCCCCGTGGGTACAGGACATTGCGGGAGGCGATGCAGAAGAAGTACACAGACAGGCAGGTGGAGAAGTTCCTGCACGGGAATGCCGAACGCGTGCTCCAGGCAGGCTGGGGAAAGTGACCATGGAACCGTATGGCTGTTGCGGGTATTTACGAGACATGTTCTTGCGCAAGTCTGGTCTGTGGCATTTTCTCAAGTAGTACCCAAGGAGTTCTATCGGTTCCGTGAAAACACCTGTTTATCCGGCCTTACTGGCCGGAATTCTTATAGTGGCCACGGTGCTCTTCCCCGGAATGCCGGTCTGTCCGGCTGCCGAACCGGCCCCGGTTGCAGCACCAACACCGGTTGCGGTACCGGTGCCAGCGCCGGAACTGACCCCGGCTCCTGCACCAGTACCGGAACCTACACCGGCTCCGGCTCCAGTTCCAGCACCGGTACCAGCCCCAGAGCCAGCACCTGTTCCGGCTCCGACTCCAGCCCCGGAGCCAGCCGCAGCGCCGACACCGGTTGCCGCGCCTGCACCAGCGCCGGAACCAGCCCCGGCTCCGCCCCCAGCCCCGGCGGTCACCGAACCGGCCACCCCAACCCCCGACAAACCGGAAGCAAAGGCCGACCCAACGGACGTGAAGGATTTGCCCATCACCGAACTGCCGCAGGGCAAGGAATCCACAGACATGCTGGGCATACTCATCAGCGGCGACGGCGGCTGGTGGGGATTGGACAACACCGTGTCGCAGACCCTCGCGGACCACGGCGTGCCGGTTGTCGGAATGAGTTCGCACGGCTACTTTGACAAGCCGCGCACACCGGACGAGACCGCGGCTGACATGTACCGCGCGCTGCGGTTCTACATGAAGAAGTGGGACAAACGGCGCATCGTGCTGCTGGGCTATTCGCTGGGTGCCGAGATCATCCCCTTTGTCGCCACGCGCACACCGGAGGATCTGCGGGACAGGATGGTTATGGTTGTCATGATCGGCCCGTCGGCGGAGACCATGTTTGAGTTTCATCTTGAGGACTGGGTGATTTCGCCCACGAACCGGACCAAATTCCCCGTACAGCCGGAAATCGAGAGCATCAACGGACCGAAGGTGCTGTGCGTCACGAGCACGGAGGACGAGGACTGCATCTGCGAGAAGCTGGACCCCAAGAAAGTCATGGTGCTCAAACGCGAGGGCAACCACCATTTCAACGACGATTTTAAGGGATTGGCAGACGCCATTTGGGAAAAGGTGAAAGAAGCGGCAACCCCTGCCCCTGCTCCGGCCCCAGCCCCCGAAGCGGCCCCGGCCCCGGCTCCGGCCCCAGCTCCAGCCCCCGAAACAGCCCCGGCAGCAACCCCGGCCCCGGCTCCGGCTCCATCCCCCGAAGCAACCCCGGCGGCAACCGCTGCTCCGGCTCCGGCGGCAACTGCCGCTCCGGCTCCGGCTCCATCCCCCGAAGCAGCCCCGGCGGCAACCCCGGTCCCGGCTCCGGCTCCATCCCCCGAAGCAGCCCCGGCGGCAACCCCAGCCTCGGCTCCGGCTCCAGCCCCCGAAGCGGCTCCGGCGGCAACCCCAGCCCCGGCTCCGGCTCCAACCTCCGAAGCAGCCCCGGCGGCAACCCCAGCCCTGGCTCCGGCTCCAGCCCCCGAAGCAGCCCCTGCGGCAACCCCGGCCCCAGTTCCGGCCCCAGCCCCGGCGACGGCACTACCCGAAGTTTCCACCAATGCCCCGGCGAAGGCAGACCAGCCCGCTGCACCATAAGCACGCCTTTGCAGGGTCCCCGATGCGGCAGGCCATGCCGAAAAATGATGGATGCAGGCAGGGGGAAGAATCTCCTGCAATGAAACGCGGAAAGCACGTTCCGGCGGGTTGGGAAGAACGAGCCACAGACCGCGCGCGCGCACACCATGCGGCGGGCATGGGCAATGGGTATAATACGGGGTGCCTGTTCCGGGAATTATGAGAAATTCCTGTGGGAGTCTGTTGGATTTATGAAAACACACGCGCGTCCGGTCCTGCTGGCCGGGATTCTGATAGCGGTCCAGATAATCATTCCCGTGGACCCGGCCCACGCCGCTGCCAAGCCGCCGGCCAAAAAGGCCGCCCCGGCGAAATCCCAGCCTGCGGCGAAGACCGCCGTGCCCGAGGTCGCCGACCTGCCCATCACGGAACTGCCGCAGGGCAGGGAATCGACGGACATGCTGGGTTTGCTCATCAGCGGCGACGGCGGTTGGTGGGGTTTGGATGACACGGTGTCGAAGGTGCTGGCGGAACACGGCGTGCCCGTGATTGGCATCAGTTCACACACCTATTTCGCCAAGGCGCGCACACCGGAAGGCACCGCGGATGACATGTACCGGGCCCTTCGCTTCTACATGAAGAAATGGAACAAACAGCGCATCGTGCTGCTGGGCTATTCATTGGGCGCGGAGATTGTCCCCTTCGTCGCCACGCGCGTTCCGGAGGATCTGCGGGACAAGGTGGCGATGGTCGTCATGATTGGCCCGACGGCGGAAACCATGTTTGAATTTCACATGGCGGACTGGTTGATCTCGCCCACACAACGCGCCAAATTTCCCGTGCAGCCGGAAATCGAGAAGATCAACGGGCCAAAGATGCTCTGCGTGGCGAGCATCAAGGACAACGACTGCATTTGCGGCAGGCTCGATCCGAAAAAGGTGATAGAACTCAAACGCGAGGGAAACCACCACTTCAACAACGATTTCAAGGGATTGGCAGACGCCATCTGGGAAATGGTCAAGAAGGAAACCACCCCCGCCAATGCACCTGCCCCCGCTGCGGCAGGTGCCAAAGCCCCCGGTGCGGTTCCCGCCCCGGCTGCGGTTCCCACTCCTGCGGCACCCCCTGCGGCTCCCCCCGTTGCGGCCCCCGCTCAAGCCCCAACCCCGACTAAAACCGCAAAACCCGCTGCGCCATGAGTTTCGGCGAGAACCTGCAAGGCCCCCGCGGTGCCCGTCCGGGCGACCTGGCGTCCATAACCGAACTGGCCGACCGCGTGTTCATGCCGGGCCGGGCAGGGGTCATGGGCGACCTCTTTCCGCGGCTGTTCCATGAGGACAACCTGGAGAACCTGTTTGTCTTCACCGAAGCCGGGCGCGTGGTCAGCCACGTGGGGATGGTGCAAAGAGGAGCGCGCATTGCCGGATGCGGCCTGCATGTCGCATGCATGGGCGCGGTGGCGACCCACGAGGAACACCGGGGCAGGGGATTGGCCTCGCTGCTTGTCCATGCGGCCCTGGACAAGGCCTGCGCGGACGGCGTGGATGTGATGCTCATCTCCGGCGATCGCACCCTCTATCGGCGCATCGGCGCCTTCCCGGTGGGGCGGCACTTTCGGTGCATTGCGGGCGTGGACATTCTGGATCGACTGCACAATCCGCGCATGCGCGTGCGCGAGGCGCATCACGGCGACCTGGCCGCCTGCGCGGTGGCCTACAACGAAAAGCCGGACCGTTTTGTGCGTCCGATGGAAGACTGGGCGGACCGCATCCATTCCAGGGCCGCCGCCGAAGGGTGGCATTATCTGCTGGTCGTGGAGGAGGACGGCGCATTTCGCGGGTACGTGGCGGTCAACAGGGGACGCGACTGGGGTTACGGCGAGGTGGCCGAATTTGGCGGAGTGCCTGCGGCCGTTGCGGGGGCGCTGCGGTCCGCATGCGGGCTGATCGGTGAGTCGTCCCTGAAAATAACACTGCAACAGCATGACGCAGCGCTGCGTGAGAGTCTGGCTGATGCGGGCACGGCGTTTGCGCCGGTTTCAGTGGACGGCGCGTGGACTATCGTGGACTTCACGCGGTTGATGGAACGGTTGCGCCCGTGGATTGAACAACGCGCCGGAAGTGAAGCCGCGCAGTCATTGAAATGCAGCGAAGATAAAGAGACCTGCACCCTGTCATTGCTGGGTGAGACCCTTATCCTTTCGCGCACGGAAACCGTGCAAATGATCTTTGGCACACCCGAGGGCATGCCCGATTCCCCGCCTTTCCGTGAAGTTTTTCCGGTTCCGACACTGCCCTACGGGATTGGATATGTTTAATGAACTTCTTTTGGCGCGTTTAAATCCACGACGGTGCCGCCCATCAAGAGTTTTCGCCCGTCCCAAGCGGTTTCCGCACCTACGGGAACGGCGACCAATACTGCCGCATAATCCGCCTCGATTGGGAAACGCGCTGTGTCTTTGACGTTTCGCGCCAGAAAGCGGTGACCCGCAGAATCGTACAGGTCGCAGGGGTCGGCGCCCACGTTGATTTCAATCTCTTTGGTTTCCGGCCATGGGCTGAAATAGAGGTAAGTGGGCCATGCGCGGCCGTGGAAGAAGTCGGTGGCCAGACAGTCGAGTTGCAGGATGCGCTCCACGTTTGTCGTGCGGATGATTCCGCCGAAGATGCCGACGTAGACGGAGCCGTAGAGGCCGCGGTCGGTCTTGGGACCCCAGTTCATGGCAATGGGATCGCCGGTGGCGCAAGGCTCTTTGCCCTGCCAGCAGTGGTGCAGTCCCTCGTAGGCAATGAGCGATTGCGGGTCACCGGTCCAGAAGGCGCTGCTCTGGCTCCCGGGCGGCAGCGCGTCGGCGTAAAACAACCGGGCGGCGTTGGCCGCATTGAGCATCCATTTGCCGACGGCGCGCGCGTGGCGCGTGTCATAGCGGGCCAGCGGCACCAGCGCGCCGGCCTGCACGAAGGTGTTCATGGCGAAGGCATAGCCGCCGCGATTGTCCACGCTGCCCACCAGCCCGTGACAGTCATAGCCGCCCCACTTCCCCAGCAGCACACCCCACCCCCCGCGCACATCGCTGATGCCGAAACACCAGCCCAGCAACTTGTCCACGTCAAACGCTTCCCCGCGCTCGGCGTTGCAGCGCGCGGCCGCAAGTGCGCCGTAGGGCAGCAGCACCTCGTAGAAGGGGTTGTAGTCCAGCCGCTGTAGGAAGGCCAGGCTCTTCTTCGCGGCATCCAGATACTTTTCGTCACCAAAAGCATTCCACGCGGCGTATTCCAGCCAGGCCACGGCGGCGGCCGCATCGGGTTCGCGCCACTTGCCGTTGTCCACCGCTTTCATGGCGCGGAAATCAAAGGAGCTATGGTTGAAGTCGGGAATGCCGTCCGGTCCGGCCAGCGCCGTGCAGGCGTCGCGCCAGCGGTCTGCCGTGGTGCGCAGGATGTCGCGAAAGCCGGGCTGCTCCGGGTACTTGTCGCAGAGCCCGTAGAAGACGATGTGCGGCCAAAGCTCGTACCAGAAAGATCCGCCCGTTTCCTGGTTCATCGCGTTGAGCACGAGGTTGAGCCCGTTGCGCCGGTTGTTCCACGCCGCGCACATGGCAACGTAGTCATTCTCCTGCCTGCGCTTGTCCACACCGGCAACGGTGGCGCCGAGCACGGCACCCATGCAGGTGATGCCCTCCTGCGCGTCGCTGCCGGGCGTTTGCTGCGGTGACCCGGCATAGCTGGGCAGTCCGAACGTGGGTGCGTCGATGTTGATGTGCCCGTCATCGCGCCAGATGAACGGCAAAAACTCGCCTTTGGCGTTGAAATCAAAAACGAAGCGGTCCAACGCGCGGGCGGTGGCGTTCCAGTCCCTCATGCGGTACGGTTCGGGCAGGTTGGGCATCAGGTCGACGCACTCAATGGAGGACTGCCCGGGCTGTGTTCCGGGTTTTGGGGCAACGGGTTCGCCGACCGGCGGCAGGAATTCAACCGCCCCGAACAGAATGTGCGCGTCGGCTTTGCCTTCCACCCCCAATTGAAGCAGACGCAGGCCGCGCGCCGCCCGCCACGCGACCCGGGGCTCCAGGTCAACGACGGTTTCACCGGCGGCCTCCGTCACGTCTATGGGAACGATGCCGTCCTCGCGTCCGCCGCCGTCGAAGTCGCCGCTGAAGCGCACGATGACCCGCGCGCCCGGAGACAACGCCTTCACCACCACCCGTAAACGGTCAACGGCCCCGGAGGGGTGGGTTTCGGTGGCGACAATGGCCCAGTCGCGGCCCGCTGCCGTCTCTATCCGCAGGCCTTCCGGCCCGGCGGAAACCCGGGCGTCATTCATCCTGACGGTCCACGGGGCGTCGTCGTGGAGCATCGAGGCGTTCCAAACCAATTCTGCCGGACAACTTCCGGTGGCGGCGGCAAGTGCCAGAAGGACCGGGAGTATGCGAGCCCGGTTCATGTTATTTCCTCTTGTTCTTTTCTTCGTCGCCGTCCACAACGACGGACACAAGATGCTGCGCCTCCTTCTTCCGGCGCTTGAGAATGCGTCGCGCCCAGACGAATTCGGCGGCGAGGACGGCAAGGCCGACGGAAATGACGACGAATGCGGGGCCTGGCAGCAACAGCAGGGCCACGCCGACGACCAGCACGGTGGAGCCGATAAAAAGCGCGGCGATGCCTTTTGCCTGGTGAAGCGTCACGGTCACAGCGTCCTCGGCGGCGTGCGCCATGCCGGCGACCTGTTTTCTCACGGCGGGATTGCGGCGCAGGTCGATGAGCGACGCCACAACGCCCGCAGAGAGGATTCCCAGCACCACGAGGAGCGAGACCGGGGTGGAAATGGCATACCAGTGCTCGATGACAAGCTTGACCCCGACAAAGGCGAGCAGCACGACGAGGCTCGGCTTGAGATAACGGAACTCCTCAACCATCCCGGCAAGGGCGAAGTAGAGTGACCGCAGGCCGAGGATGGCGAAGATGTTCGAGGTGAACACGAGGAAGGGATCGCGGGTGACGGCGATGACGGCGGGAATGGAGTCGACGGCAAAGATGACATCGGAGCTTTCCACGACGAGCAGCACGATGAAAAGCAGGGTGACGTGATACTTTCCGCCGCGTTTGATGATGAAGCGCGTGCCGTGCGCTTCGGTGGTCACGTTGAACACGCGCCGCGCCAGGCGGACCAGCAGGTTCCTGTCGGGCTCGGGTTTCTCGTCGCCGACAAAGGCAATCTTTGCCGCCGTATAGAGCAGCAGCGCGCCGAACACATAGAGAATCCACTCGAATCGCGCAATCAGCGCGGTGCCGGCGGCAATCATCCCGCCGCGCATGATCAGCGCGCCCAGGATGCCCCAGAACAGCACCCGGTGCTGATAGCGCGTCGGGATGCTGAAATGGGCGAAGACGAGCGCGATCACAACCATGTTGTCGACGCTCAGCGACTCTTCAATGAGGTAGCCGGTGATGTACTGCAGCGCCGCCTGCCGCCCGTTCAGGCAGTGTCCGGAAGAGGCTATGCCCAGCCAGTCGTGTCCGTAGATGTAATAGACTACGGCGCTGAACACAAGCGACAGGCTCACCCAGAAAGAGGTCCATGCCAGCGCCTCGACGGTCCCGATGACATGCGCCTTCCGGTTGAACACGCCCAGATCAAGGGCGAGCATGATGAAGACGAACAGCAGGAAAGCGGCATAGAACCAAACGATCATTCGGGGAGGAGCCTTTCTACTGGGAGCGCCGGCATCCTGCCGGCCTTCTGGAACCACGTTCCATTCTACGGATTCACGCGCTCAATATGGAAGGTGCCGTGTTTCCCGGGAGCAGCCTCGTCGCCGTCAGGCTTGGCCGGCTTGAAAGTGGGGCCGAAATTGAACGAAGGGTCCTGCGGAATGACGGCAGGCAAGTCCGAACGCGGACCTGCCTCCTTGGCGGGAATTCCCTTTTCCGGAGTTTCCACAGGCGGGGCTTCCGGCTTTTTCTCCGTCTCAACCGGGGGGGGAGCCACCTTGGGTTGTTCGCCGGTGCTCTGCGCCGCCGGGGGAGCCTGGGTTTCCGGGACAGCCGGTTCCGAAGCGGGGGCACCGCCGATTCCCTGCGGCAACTGGGGCTTGTCGAGCCGGTCTATCTTGAATACCTTGCCGGAGACATTGCCGCTGGGCGTGCGTGCGGGGCCAAATTCATCGGGTATGCCCGGTCCATAGCGGAATCCGGGAACTTCGGGCATCATGGAGACGTTCTTGTCCTTCTTTGCGGCGGGCGCGTCATGACGCTCAAACTTGAACAGCTTGCCCGGTTCCGAAACGGCCTCGGGCGCTGGGGCATTCGTCTTGGCGGCGTCCGCATCGCCTTTCTTCTTTGCGTCCAGCCGTTCCAGTTTGAAGCGGGGCGTTCCTCCCGTGGCCGGTCTGGGCAGCGCATGCTGCTGGAGCAGCACGTCAATGCCGACAGGCCCCGCGTCTGCGGCGGCTTCGGCGCCGGGCGGCACGGCCGCGGCCGGATCGACGCGCTCAGGAGGAACGGGTTGCAGGGCCGAAGCGGGGCCCAGCACGGCATAAGACCGGCCCACCGTGTCGTGACGGGCGTGGAAGGCGCGCGTGGCGGCGTCGAACTCCTGTGGCTGCGGCTGATACCAGCCGAGCCCGTCCTCATAGGTGAAGAGGGCCAGCCCGGAAAGTTTGTCATCGGTGCACACCGCGGAGGGCACGCACAGGCTCACATCGAGCCGCACGGCGCGGCCCTGGGGGGCGCGTTGCGGCGCGACATACAGCGTGAACGCGGCATAGCCCTCCGGAAGGTCGGCGGGCGGCTTGGTCTGGGTGGTGAGCCGGGCCTGCATGGGGCCGTCGCCGTGGAAGGTCACCGCCCCGGTCACGCCCTGCGGCAGGAGTGTGATGACCGTTCCCAGCGCGTGGTCGGCATGGCGCATGACCGCTTCGGGCGTGTACAGCGCGCGCTTGAAGCGCCGCTGTGTCAGCAGGTCCATCTGGTCCATGTAATGGGGGGAACGCGGATTGTCCGAAACGCCGAAGGGCGAAAGGCTGACCGCCTCGGGAAAGTAGCAAAACTGCACGACCATGGCAAACCCCGTTCCGTACGACGCGATCCACTTGCCGTCATCCCAAATCTGGTCCGAAAGGAGCAGGATGGGTTCGCCCGTGGCGGCGCCGGGCACGGCCTCCTCGCGCGCGCCGCGCCGGAGCCGGTGCCGTTCCCCCCAGGGCACGGACAATGTCTGAAACTCGTTGCGCAGCATCCGCGACGCGTCCTCGGCGGCGCGCAGGGCCGCCTCCTGTGCCGCGGGCGTGTTGGACGCGAGCAGGGTGTAGAGGTCCCGCTCCACCGTCGCGGGACCGGCCTGGTTGCGCAGCATGGCCCACCAAACATGGTAGAAGGTCATGCCGGTCGAGTTGACATCGGCCGTGAAATTCCAGTCCTTGAGCAGGGCAAGGCCGTTGACAAGGTCGGGATTGGCCGCCTTGACGAGGTCGGCGCGCTGTTCGGCCATGGACAGCAGCGCGGGCACCGTGTCCATCGCGGCGGGCACCACCGTGTCGAACAGCATCGACTGGTTGTCGCGAAAAGAGCGGGTGCCCGCGCGCAGCAGTTCGCGGGCCCTCCGTGCGCGGTAGCTTTCCGCGTCGTTCGACAGCCATCCGGGCCAGTTCCCAGGCGTCAGCCCCGTGTTTTCCGTGACGGTCCACGGCGGGCTGCCGCAGGCCTGCACATAGCCCGACGCGGGGTTGGTGACGGCGGGCAGCGAATCGACGGCGATGCCGTTGGCCCATCCAAGCGCGTCCACGCCGATCGGCAAAGGACGGTCCCAGCGGAGCACCTGCTGGGCCTCTTCCTTGTTCGCGGCGATCGCGGGCGGCACTTCCGGACGGGCGCCCGCCTTCGTGTTGTACAGGTAGAAGATGTTTCCGTCCCGGTCGGCGTAGGTGACGTGGAAGCAGGGCAGTTGCTGCATGCGCAGCGCGTCCTGAAAGGCGCCGAGATTGGCGGCGCGGCCCATCTCCATGAGCTGGCGCAGCCCGCCGAAATCGAAGTAGCCGCCGATGCGCCACGAGTAGAGCCCGGCGGCGTTGTCTTCAAACAGCGGTCCGCGCGGGCCGATATAGGACGGAACGGCGCGCTCCTCCATGCCCGCGTCGGTGCGCACGTAATAGGGCTGCGCCTCGGCCATGTACTGTAAGAGCGCCACCATTTCGGGCGGGATGGGAAGCTGGTCGCCCTTCGCAGTTTTCGGTTTTTCCCCCGGCGGCGCCGTGGCGAAGCGCTCATTGTAGACGTCGGCGAAATCGGGGAAGTTCGGCGTGAGCGCCCATCCCAGCGCGGCGTTGTGGCCCATGACGATCACCGGCACGCCGCACAGGGCCGCGCCCGACACGTCCATGTCGCCCAGTGCCAGGTGCGCCTCACACCACTGGAACGCACCGTCGAAATGCTCGTGCGGGTTGATGACCAGCACGGCCTTTCCCTCGGCGGTGCGCGACGGGGCCATGGCCCAGGCGTTTCCGGTTTCCATGGCGGGGGGGCGGTGATACACCCCCGGCGCGTCGAAGGGGGCGAAACTCATGAGAAAAGCGTGCCACAGGGCGAGCACGTCCTTGGCCTGCGCGCCGTCGGCCCAGGCGGGCGCCGCCCCGGGATGGTCGACGATCCACGAGTTGATGCCCAGCGCAAAACCCTCGCAAAGGTCGCGCGTGACCGGGTCGGCCTGTGCAAGCGCCGCCTCGGCAAGGCGGGCATGGTTCATCTTGATGGAAAAGGCGTCCGACGGGGCATAGGCCGGCCCCAGCACGGCAGCCAGCCGCCCGTTGGCCATGCGGTAGGCCAGCAGCAGCGTCTCGATGCGATCCTCCGCCTGCGCGTAGCCGTAGGCAAAACCCAATGCCTTCGGATTCTCGGCGTAGACATGGGGCACCCCCCACTCGTCCCGATACAGCGTTGCCTGGCTCCACAGCGCGGCCGGGTCGGCCGCTTCCTGGGCGCGAACGGTCAGACAGGCCAAACCTGCCACAACCAAGAGGACGGCAAAACATGCTTTGACCGCATTTTCCGGATGGAAGTCTACTGATCCCATGCCTGCATTATAGGTTCACGGCGCAACGCGAGAAAAGCCCCGTGAAACGGCGGTAGCTGGCGGACCTGTTCACCCTTCAGAACCCGCCACCCACGTGTTAGAATCCAATTCTCACGCGTGATTCACCTTTTCGGGGATTTCACGCCAAACCACCGGCAGAAAACTGTGTCCAAAACAGCGCGCCCCACTCCCGACGGCCATTCCCCGTACCGCAGGCTGGAAAGTCCGGCAGCCGAGATAAGCATGACGAGGATAAATAAAAAAAACCGCTTCATGATGAACGTTCCTGTTG
Source organism: Candidatus Hydrogenedentota bacterium (assembly GCA_903922535.1). Next base: position 2,398 of record CAIXUF010001098.1, on the reverse strand, counting down.
TTGTATATGATCAAGATAGCCCTGCAGTATAATGGCGGCAGCCACGGTGTCGATGACCTTCCTGCGTTTTTTACTGCGCATCTCAGCCCCGATCAGCCGGTCTTCTGCCTCGAACGAGCTCAGGCGCTCATCCCAGGTGTCTACAGGCAGGCCGAATTTTTTTTTCAGCTCCTCGCCGAAAGCAAGCACGGCCTGCGCCGCAGGCCCGATGCTGCCGTCCATGTTGCAGGGAAGGCCCAGCACGATTTGTTTAATTTCATACCGTTCAATATGCTTGTGCAAATCGTCAAAGTCAAGCGCAAGCGTGCGGCGCCTGATCGTACCGATGCCGTGGCCCATCATTCCCAGATCATCGCTCACCGCAAGGCCGAGATTTTTCGAGCCGTAATCTATGCAAAGTATTCTCATAATAGAAATCCGTTGAATTGGTTAAATTAGTTCGATTGGTTGTAGTGGTTCATTGCCGAGCCGCCATTGCGGATCTCGCCTGGCGGTTACACTGTTTTGAAAAAGGCTCTTATGCCAGTGGCTGTTTATTACAGCATGTCCGACAACCCGGCAGCAGGAAGCACTTCAATATTGCGACCCAGAGAATAACGTTTGGAACCGGGATAAATGACAAATAGTTTATGCAAGCCAAGATCATTCATGGCTGTGCGGATGGACGGCGTCAGACCCGGCGCATCGGCTCGTTTTATTTCTATCCCGAGGCGTTTACTCCCTTTCAGCAGGAGCATATCAAGCTCAGCGCCGGAGTGCGTCGCCCAGAAGAAAGCTTCATCCGGCTCGGCAACAGCCAAGGCCTCTTCCACGATATATCCTTCCCATGACGCCCCGCACTTCGGATTTAAAAGCAGGTCGGACATTGTGCGGACGCCCAGCATTTGGTGCAGCAGTCCGCTGTCGCGCAAATATATTTTCGGTGATTTAACCTGCCGTTTCTTGAGGTTTTCGTGCCAGGGCTTGAGCTGGCGCACAACAAATACGCTTTCCAGCACATCCAGATACCGGCGCACCGATGTTTCACTGATCCCCAGAGAACGGGCCGGTTCGGCGGCGTTCAAAATTTGTCCGGAGTAATGCGCGAGCATTGACCAAAAACGCAAAAGAGCCGGGGCGGCGATGCCAATGCCGAGTTGAGGAATATCCCTTTCCAAAAATGTTTGAATAAAATTCTTACGCCAGGCCAGACTGTCGGATTCATTCTTCGCCAGAAAAGAAAGGGGCAATCCTCCGCGCAGCCAATGCCGTTCGTGACGATTGATTCCCACATCGCTGAGCGTCAATCCGCCGATACAGATGGTTTCCTGCCTTCCTGCCAGCGATTCGGATGATTGGCGCAGCAGGGCCCCGGAAGCGCTTCCCAAAATGAGAAAACGCGCGGGAAGCGGTTTGCGATCCGCCAGAACCCTCAAAACCTGAAAGAGCTCCGGACGCCGTTGTATCTCGTCAATCACAACAATCCCCCTGAGATGTTGCAAAGCCGTCATGGGCTCGTTTAAGCGGGCCAGGCTTGCAGGATCTTCCAGATCAAAGTAGTTGAGGGAATCCGGCTGAACAAACTGGCGTGCAAGTGTTGTCTTGCCGCATTGGCGCGGGCCAAGAAGCAGGACAACCCGGCTTCGAATCAAGGCCCTCCGAATAGCAGACTTTGTTGTTTTGCGTTCAATCATGGACATAGTGTACCATGAAAATCCAACATGTAAAGGAGGATTTTCATGGTTTCCTAGTGGCCTTCTTTTCGAGGAAATGATTCACGTTTCTCTCTTACTCAGAAATACAACTGTTTTCTTGCGGGCCTTGTTTCAAGAGCTAATGAACCTTCACATTTGATTTTGTGGGCACCCTCACCACGACCCTCTCCCACAAGGGTAGAGGGAGGCTCATATTTTCTCCACTCCCTTGATGGGAGGGGATCAAGGGGAGGGTGATCTCAACTGATAAATTCAAATGTGACTATCCACTAGGGCAAATTAAGCGTGAGATGGCCATATTTCAAAGACAGAATTGCGCAATTGATGCCACCTCACCCCGGCCCTCGCCCCCCTGCATGGCGGAGAGGGTGATGCCGGTATTTCTTTCACCATGATTTTTTTCGGTCATTTCAATTTGAAACTGCTCTAATGCTGGCGTATGCATACAGGCTGGCAAGGCCGGGGCTTTTCTGGAAGACGGGTTAAGGATTAATAAGCTCAAGAACCTGTTCGCGGCCCATGTTCCTGGCGTTGCAGGCTGGTCTCAAATGAGGCCGAGGCGTCCTGCTCGTTGGGGCTCTTGACCTCGATGATGGCAAGTTCTTTTTTCTGCGGATGCCAGGCTACTACATCTGAAAAACCCGCGCCGTTGATGATCTCAGCCACATACCCACGGGCAGCAAAGTTGCCCTCGTCCTATAGTT
>CAIXUF010001097.1 GCA_903922535.1 Candidatus Hydrogenedentota bacterium | reverse complement strand
ATCCGAGCATTTCGCAATTTCCCCAAACAACATTTCAGTGGCAAAAAAACGCCTGCAAGTGTAAAATACCCGGAAATTGGGTTTTCTGCCGACATGGCCATGATGCCTGCATTTCCGATGCAGGGGAGGTTGGTGATGCATCGCAGGCGTGGATTCACACTGATTGAGCTGTTGGTCGTTATTGCCATCATAGGGATTCTGGCGGCCATTCTGCTTCCGGCACTGGCCCGGGCCAGGGAGGCGGCGCGGCGTTCAAGCTGCCAGAACAACCTGAAACAGTGGGGACTCATCTTCAAAATGTACGCCGGTGAGTCGGGCGGGGGCCGGTATCCGCATTTGCAGGTGGGACGGTTCTACAAGTGGAACGGGATGAAGTACCCCTCCCCCATTGAGGCCCTGGCCATTGGCCCGCAGACGTCGGCCATATACCCGGAGTACATGACGGACATGAACATCATGTTCTGTCCCTCGGACGAGGACAAGCCCGGCGCGGTGATGGTGAATTCTGACGGATCCGTCGGAAACCCGATAACCATGCCCAAGAACATTGACGCAAGTTATTGCTACCTGGGCTGGGCTTTTGACAGGATTGACCAGGGGTTCGCCTCAATAGACACCTATCCGATGATCGCCACGCTGGTTAACATTCTTGGCGGCACGGTGCCGACCGGTTTTGAAGTTCCCATCCAACTGGCCGCCGCCCTGAACGACGCGTTCAACCTTGCCACGATGCAGGCGTACATGCAGCACAACGGCCTGGAACTCATGCGCATCGCCGATGAGGACCGGGACATCGGGGATCAGGTTCCCGGACCCGGCTACGGAAACGGGGGCGGCAACATGGTCTACCGGTTGCGCGAGGGCGTCGAACGGTTCCTTATCACCGACATCAACAATCCGGGGGGAAGCGCCAGGGCGCAGAGCAGCCTGTTCATCATGATGGACGAACTGGGAACAGGCGCGGCGGCGCACAAGTTCAACCATATCCCCGGCGGGTGCAACGTGCTTTACATGGACGGCCACGTGGATTTCATCCGTTATGTGGACGGCCCCAGCGCCACGGCGCCGGTGAGCCCGGCCATCGCGGTGATTGTGGGGGGGCTTTCCTCGGGGAAATGACAGCCCTAAAACCTGGTTGTGAATTCAATCTCTATCACGGGCGTGTTGTCCGCGCCCATGACCGCCCTGATAACCACCGGATAGAGGCTTTTCACGAACGTCAGGTCGTATGAACCGGGGGCATGCACCCGCCGGAACAAGTGATTTGCGCTGTCGTAGAAAGTAACCCAAATTTCGTACACGTCCTGCCGGAACAGCCAGGGAAGCATTACCTCTTGGTTGAGCGGCAGGGCAATGGTTGCGCCGGAGTCATCCCTCGGCATGCGGTTGACTTGCGCTGCCGGGCCGGGGTCTGCGCACCGGTCCGGTGTGGGGTACACCAGCACCTCCGTAATGGGATAAGCGCCCTCGTTGATGAGCAGTATCTTGAAGGGGGCATTGTTGCAGCCCGACAGCGTGAACAGCGCCGCCGCCGCAACCAGCACCCGGACAGCGTTGCGAATGACAGATACGTCCACCGTTCTATTCCTTTGCAGGCACCTTGAGACAAGGCCGCTTCCATGGACAGAAGCATAGCATGAATATGGCGGCATGGGATCTGCGGAAAAGCCAGGTGGAGCCCGGGGACGATGGAAGTCATTTTTCGCCTTGAGGTCGGCGCGGAATTGGAATTACCGCTTGGGCATGTTAGAATCCGCGGCATTGTGATGAGACCACTTTCGGCGATAACGCGCAGAGTGCTGTGCGGGTGTTTGATGACGGCTTTGCTGGCTGTTGCCGGGTGCGGCGCGCCCAAAGACAAGGTTGCGCCGACACCGGTCGCGCAGGAAAGGGGTCCGGCACTGCCGTCGGAGCGCGCCGTTGTGCCGCCGCCGGCATACACGCCGCCGCCGGAGTCGGAAATGCCGTCGGACCCGGTCCACCGCAAACTGGTGGGCACGGCGTGGCGGGTGAAGGACCTGGAGGCGCGTTTCCTCAACGCGCACCAGATACATGCGCGCGGGCCGCAGACCGAGCCCTATGCGCCCGGCGGCATCACGGCCAAGTACACCTATGACGGGGGCAAGATCGAACTGAACATTCTGGGCAAGCCTTTTTCGTGTGTCTGGGACGGGACGGCGCTCACGATCAACGGCATGCCCGCCGAGGCGTTGCCGCCGCCACCGGCATCCACCAAGCCGTAAACCGCGCTTGCATCCCCCGCCGCCGGGAAGTATGCTGTGCGGGCCTTTCCTGACAACTGCGCAGTCCCCATTCCCACCACAGACAAGGAGGATCGGACGCATGGACCGACACCCAATCGGCCGGACGCTGAACCGCCGACAGTTTCTAAAGCGCACCGCCGCCGCCGCGGTTGGCGCTGTGGCATTTCCCACCATCATCCCAGGCCGCGCGCTCGGTCTGGACGGCGCAACAGCGCCGAGCAACCGGCTCACGATGGGCTTCATCGGCATGGGCAAGATGGCCAAGGGCCATCTGGGGGCCTATCAGGGCGATGAGTCGTGCCAGATTCTGGCGATCTGCGACGTGGAGCAAGGACGCCGCGAGAGGGCGGCCACCCAGACCAACGAACAGTATGCGAAGCGCGCGGCACAGAACAGCTATTCGGCCTGCGACACCTACGGCGATTTCCGCATGCTCTGCGCGCGGACGGACATCGACTTAGTTGTCATCGCCACGCCGAACCACTGGCATGTGCTAACCGCGCTGGAGGCGCTGCGCAACGGCAAGGACGTGTATCTCGAAAAGCCGATGACGCGCACGGTCAACGAGGGCAAAGCGCTCATCAACGCGGTGCGCCGTTATGGCCGCATCCTGCAGGTCGGCAGCCAGCAGCGCTCGGACAACGCATTCCGCTTTGCCTGCGAACTGGTGCGCAACGGCCGCATCGGCGACCTGAAAGAAGTCTACGTGAACATCGGCGGCCCGCCGGAGGAGGACAACCTGCTCGCCGAGCCGACCCCGGAAGGGCTCGACTGGGACATGTGGCTCGGCCCGTGTCCGTGGCGGCCGTATTCTTCCGTGCTGGCGCCGCCGGAGTCCTTTGACGGGTGGCCGCAGTGGCGCAATTACCGGCCCTATGCCGAGGGCGCGATGGACGACTGGGGCGCGCACCACTTCGACATTGCCCAGTGGGGCATGGGCATGGACGGTTCCGGGCCGGTGGAGATCATCCCGCCATCGCCGGACAATCCCGAGGTGAAACGGCTGACCTTTGTGTACGCCAACGGCGTGCGCATGTACCACGGCGGCGGCACGATCAAGGGTGCGGGCACCGAGTGGATGGGCACGAAGGGGCGGGTGGGCGTGAACCGCAGTGAATTCCTGGTGACCGAACCGGCGAGCCTCAAGTACGGACAAATCGGCCCGGACGAAACCCATCTCTATGACAGCCCGGACCACCGCAAGAACTTCCTGGAATGCGTGCGCACGCGCCGCGAGCCAATTTGTCCCGTGGAAATCGGCCACAGTTCGGCGACTATTTGCCATTTGGGCACCATCGCCTACTGGCTGAAACGTCCGCTCAAATGGAACCCCGAGAAACAGGAATTCGTGGACGATTCGGAAGCCAACCGCCTGCTGACCCGCGCAATGCGCGGGCCCTGGCAGCTTGCCTGAGGAGAAACAGCCATGCGAACCCTGATTTCCCTTTGCCTCGGAATGCTGGCCGTCATCCCTCCGGCAGTTGCCGAAGAGAACGCTCTCAGTCTTGACGCGGCGGTGGCCGCGCTGAAAAATTACCGCGTCGGCGGCGACTTTGCCGCCTGCCAGCGGATCATCGACGAAATCAACGAGGCCAAAACTGATGCGGCCGCACAGGCGGCCATTGCCGCGAAACTGGCGGCCGCATTGCACGGCACCGACTATGACGCGCAGAAGTTTCTGTGCAGCCAGTTGTACCTGGTCGCCACGGACAAGGAAACGCCGCTCATTGCACCGCTGCTGACCGACGAGAAGCTGTCCATTTCCGCGCTGACCGCACTGCAGCAGGTGAAGGGCAACGCGGCGGATCGCGCGCTGGCGGACGCGCTGGGCAAGACCACCGGCCGGGTGCGTGCGGGCATCATCGACGCCATCGGCGCGCGCGGCGACACGGCCCATGTTAAGGAGCTTGCCGTGCTGCTGAAGGAGAAGGACGTGGAGACGGTGCGCTGCGCGGCCGGGGCACTGGGCAAGATTGGCGGTGCGGCCGCACTGGATGCCCTGAACTCGGCGCTGCCCAAGGCGGGCAACAGAACACGCACGGCAATCGTGAACGGCCTGCTCCTGGCGGCGGAGAAGACGGCCGCCTCGGGCGACATCACCCGCGGGCGCGCCGCGATGGAGCAGTTGACGAGCCATATGGAGGACGGGCCGGTGCGCGCGGCGGCGATGTGCGACATGGCGCGGCTGGGCGATGGCTACGCCGCCTCGATCATCTCCCGGGGGCTGAAAGACAGCGATCCGGCGGTGCGCACGGTCATGCTCGGGCTGGTGCGGCGCGCGCCGGAAAAAGAGGTGACCGCCGCCGTGGTGGCGGTGCTGCCGGAGTTGATGCCGGAAAGCCGCGCGGCGGCGCTGCTTGCATTGGGAGACCGCGGCGATCCCGACGCCGCGGGCACGGCGCTCAAGAGTGTGTCCGACCCCGACCCGGCGGTGCGACTGGCGGCGCTGGCGGCCCTGGGCAGGACGGGCGGCCCCGAGGCGGTCAAGTCGCTGATTGAACGGCTGGCCGGTCCGTCCGAAGCAGAGGCAGCCGCGGCGGAAGAAGCGCTGATCGCACTCAAAGGCGCGGACGTGAACGCCGCGGTCGCGGGGTTGCTGGAGGGTGGCGCGCCGGCGCTGCGGGCGCGGGTGCTGCTGGTGCTTGGCGGGCGCACCGCCGCCGCCGCAGTGCCGACGATGCTCTATTACGCCGGGGAGGACGAGTATTTGGTGGTGAGACAGGCCGCGTTCAAAGCGCTGGGCATGACCGTTTCCCCAAAGGAGTTTCCGCAGTTGGTCGATGCACTGGCGGAAGCTCCCGACGAATGCCGTGAAGCCGGCGAGGCCGGAACCGTGGCCGCCATACGGCGGCTCGGCCCCGACGCCGGTACTGGGACACTTGTCGCCGGACGTTACGGGCGCACCTTCAAGAAGAAGGTGCGCGTTTCGCTGTTGCACGTGCTGGGCGCGGCGGAAGACCCGGCCGCGCTCAAGACACTGCGGCGCGCCGCGCACTCGTGGACCGGGGACGTGCGCAAGACGGCGGTCAATGCGCTGTGCGAATGGCCGACCCCCGCCACGCTGGACGACCTGCGCAAGCTTGCGCGCAAAGGCCGCCGCGACGTGCGCGACGCCGCGTTTTACGGCCTGCTCCGCCAGTTGAAACGGCCGTCGGACCGCCCCAGGACCGACAAACTTGCGATCTTCACGGAGATGTTCGCCATGTGCAAAACGCCGGCGCAGACCAAGGCGGTGCTCTCCGGCGTGGGTGACGCGGCCGATCGCGGCGCGCTGGCGCTGCTGGCCCCCTACCTGACGCAGGACGAGTTCCGCGCGGAGGCAGCCGTCGCGGCCGAGGAGGTGCGCCGCCACTTTTTCACCGCCACCACCTACGACGGCAGCGGCGAGGCCGGGCGGATGCTCGACGGCGACATGAACACGCGCTGGCGCTCCACAGCGATGCAAAAACCGGGGCAGTGGATTCTGATCGACCTGGGCGACAAGGGCAAAGTGACCGGTGTTGTGCTCGACACGACCCTCAACGCCACCGAATACCCCCGCGCATGGGAAATCTACGTGTGCGACGATCCCGCCAATCCCGGCACGGCCGTCGCCTCGGGAACCAGCGAGAAACCCATCACCGAGGCGCACTTCGCGGCCGTCGAGGGCCGCTACGTGAAAGTCGTGCAGACCGGCACGGCGGACTTTTGCTGGTCGGTGGATGAGCTGCACATATTAACTGACTGACGCGCACCGACACGGACGAACAAGACATCACCAGACGCTGAACAGGCGGGGGTGCATCTGTCCGTGCGGATCCGTGTTCGTCCGTGTCGGTCCGTGTCGTCAGGCCGTCTTGGCCTTACGGCGCGTGAAGTCGCGCAGTGCCGCGTATGCGCCCATGGCGAAAAGCCCGGACACGGCAATGACGAGGGCACCGTCGCGCACATATCCGAGCAGGCCTCCGGCAAACGGGTCCAGGCCACCCTCTCCGCTGTGCGCCAGTATCCACGCCGTCCATGCCACAGGCGGCAGGCCGCAGAGAAACTCGTATGCGGCCCACAAGCCGCAGGCGGCAAGCACCGGCATCTTGAGCCGGGGTGGACGGTCGCACCACCATATCCAGAGAATACTCATCCAGACGGCGAAGAACACCGACACGAGCAGGGAGTAAGAATAGAAGGTCCATTCCGGCTCGACAGAGGGCACCACCACGGCGGCGGAGGCATGGCCTATGGGCAGGACAAGCCCCGCCCCGACGACGATCACGCCGATGCAGGCCATCAGCCGGCCGGGATATTCGAGGAACCATGCGGAATGTCCCATGTCTATGCGCCGCTGCCAGAAGCGTAGTGTCACCCATATCAAGTAGGCCGCGGGCAGTCTGAGCAGCGCGGGCAGGGCCGCATAAAGAAACAACGCGCCCGCCGCATCGTCGGCCACTGCAGGAACGAGCAGCAGCACCGCCGTGATGAATATGCCCGCCAGAAACATGAAGACCGTTTCGGCGCATATCACCGCAACCACCCTTCGCAGGAAATGGTTGGCCGCCGCCATGGGGTGCGCCGCGTGCAGCAGGCCTTTGACGACCACCGGGTCACCGAAATGCTCGCGCACGAGGATGAGCGCATCCTCCTCGGTCACCGCCTCCTCGCCGTTGAGATAGGAAAGGAGTTTGTCCTCCATGTGGCCGTAGAGTTCGCGCTGGATGTCGTCCTCCAGGTGCTGGGCCACGGCCATCTGCGCGCACATCGCGCGCAGGCGCTTTTGGACTTCCGGACTGGGCTGGTTGATCATGAGGCGTCTCCCGCAAGGTTCAGGACCAATTGTGAAAAACCGCGCCATTGCTCTGCCGCTTCACCGAGCGCACCGCGGCCTTTGGCCGTGATGTAGTAGTACTTCCGTTCGCGCCCGGTGTCCGCCTGCTGCCACTGGGCGCGGACGAGTTCCTCCTGTTCCAGCTTGTGCAGCACGGGGTAGATCGTGCCCTCCTGCCACAGGAACAACCCTTCGCCCTGCTGGTTGATGTTCCGAATGATCTGGTACCCATAGCTGGGCTCTTTTGCCAGCACGGAAAGAATCAGCAGTCCCGTGCTCGCGCCGATCAGTTCTTTTTTCGTGTTCATGGCGTGTACCTCGAAGTTCTATGGAGATAATACCATGAGGTTCTATGCCTGTCAAGAGGAAAGATGGGCAGAAGAAAGAGGCATGGGAGACGGCACATGCATTGATGAACGGGTTTGGCATAAACTCTCTTCCGACATGGAGCGCCATTGCAATGACTGGCGCCGTTCCGGTCCGCATCCACACGGAGAAACAAGAGGTCGT
>CAIXUF010001096.1 GCA_903922535.1 Candidatus Hydrogenedentota bacterium | reverse complement strand
GGCGGTGGCGGCGGCGGCGGCGGTGGTGGCGGCACCGGTGCAGGCGGCGGCGGCGGCACCTACTTCCCCGCCTTTACTGTTCCCGTCCTTAATGTGCCCATTCCCGAAACCTCGATTGGCGGCGGCGGCGGTGGTGGCGGCACCGGCGGCACCAGTGGTGAAGGCGGGGTTGGCGGCAGCGGTGGCGGCGGCGGTGGCGGAAACGGCCAGGTTGGTTCCCAGGGTGGCTATGGTTCAGTGACGGCCCCCGGTTCAGGCGGTGCCGGTGGCAGCGGCACGGCGGTGACGCTCGGTATGGGCGGCACGGGCGGTTCCGCAGGTTCGGCCGGTCCCGGCGGTTCGGGCGGCGCAGGCGGCCAGGGCGGTGCCGGTGGTCAGGGCGGTTTGGGCGGCAGCGGCGCTCCCGGCGGCGGTCTGATCGTTCTCGCGGCCAAGGGGCTGCTTGAACTGAAGCCGGGGGTGCAAATCAATATTTCCGCCGGAACGCCTAGCGGCGGCGGTACGGGCGCCAATGGCGGCGCGGCCCGGGCTTCGGGCCAGGCGGGCAGCAACGGCGTTGCGGGCGGTCCCGCCGGCGCGGCGGGTCAGCCGATCTATTCCGGGTTGGTTGGCGGCCTTTCCGGTATTCTCACTGCCATCACGGGCGGGGCCGGCGGTGTGGGCGGTGTGGGCGGTTCTGGCGGCATGGGAGGGGGCAGCGGTGCCGGCGGCAAGGGCGGCGACGGAGGCGGCGGCGGTTTCGGCGCCCCCGGCATGGTGAAACTGGCCGGATCCGTGGTGCTTGTTGACCAGGGGACCAGCGGCAAAGCAACTATCATTGCCGCCAATGCAGGCGGCACAGCGCCCGCACAGAACGGCAAATGCACCATCGTGTCCAACATGACCGCCGCGGCGGTGGCAGCCAACCAGCCGAATTTTGGAACGGCCAGCACCGTTTCCGGTGCGGTTGGCAATGATTCGGTTCTCAAGTCTTTCAACTCCTATGAGCTTGCGCCCACACCCCTGATTCCCACCCTTGCCGGCGGGCCGGCACCGAACGGCTGGTGTGCGGCGGGCTATTGGAACCAGGGTGCCGTCGAGGCGCTTTCCGCCACCGGCACGCTGCCGGGCGGCTTGGAGTATCGGATATTTCCCAGCATATTCCAGGGGTTTGACCAGATTGTCATCAAGAATACGGGAACGGCCACAATTACGGATGTGACCCTCAAGATCGCCTCGAACAACCGGCGGGTCATTCGCGGCAGCGGCGGCGTCACTGGCGAATTGCCGCCAGGGCAGTCCTGGACCACCACCGTGCCGACAGGTACGGCGGTGGTGATCAGCCTTGACGGTGAAGGTGCCGGTTCCGACGGCAGCATCTATGAAAGCGACGGCCATTTGGGCGACGCAACCCTGTCCAGCGGTGCCATCGCAGTCAACACCGGTGTGCCGGGCGGTGCCGCCGGCACGATGACCGTGGGCAGCAACACGTACACGGCCCGCACGGACATCCGCTATGACACAGGCCAGGAAGTGGCCGTGTTTGAATTCGACAACTTGACCGTGCGCGGTGTGACCGTCACGGTTAGCGGAACCCGGCCCCTGTCCATCGCCGCAAAGGGTGATCTGAACTGGGCCGCCAGCGTGAGTGTGCCTCCCGGAACGCTGGGCGGCGGCGCGGGCGGCGCGGGCGGCGCGGGGGGCACGGCCGGCCTGGGCGGCACGGGCGGCACGG
>CAIXUF010001095.1 GCA_903922535.1 Candidatus Hydrogenedentota bacterium | reverse complement strand
TAACGGAGATGTCCGCCATGACATCCACATCTTGGCGTGTCGCGCCCGTCAACCCGTCACTCCACTGAACAAAGTGCCAACCAAGGTCCGCCACAGCGGTCACCGCCACACCGTTTGCACCGTCGTCCACCGTTTGCGTTGTCACGCCGTCAACGGTCCCGTGTTCGCCTGCTGCATAGTTCAGCGTGTGAACCGCCACGAAGTGTGCCGTCACCGTGACGTTGTCCGTGACGTAATAGTCCGTGCGCGGATTCTGTGCCGAACCGTCGCTCCATTGAACAAAACGGCAGCCCGGATCGGCCACGGCGGTCACCGGCGCACCGTTTGCACCGTCGTCCACCGTTTGCGTTGTCACGCCGTCAACGATCCCGTGTTCGCCTGCTGCATAGTTGAGCGTGTGAACCACCACGAAGTATGCCGTCACCGTGATGTTGTCCGTGACGTAGTTGTCCGTGCGCGGATTCTGTGTCGAACCGTCGCTCCATTGGACAAAACGGCAGCCCGGATCGGCCACGGCCTCAACAGCCGCGCCGGTGCCCCCGTACTGCACCGCCTGCGGTGTGTCGCCGCTGATGGACCCGTGCTCCCCAGCCCTGTAGGCAAGTGTGTAGGTCGCAACAGAGAAGTTTGCGGTCACCGACTTGTCGCCGTCCATGACGATACCGGTGTGCGGGGACACACTGGAAATGCCGCCGCTCCATCCGGCAAACGACCGGCCGGTGGACGCCGCGGCAAACAGCGGCACGGCGTCACCGCGGACGCAGGAATGCAGCCCTTCGGGCGGCGTCGTGGTGCCGGACCCGGTCGGGGAAACCTGCACGGTGAGCGTGACGATATCCCCCGGTGCCACAGCGCCCTCGTAGGCGCCCATGTCAACACCCGCGCCTTGGGGACGCGTCACGCCCCGAATGTCCGTGGCGGGCGCGCCCGCCGCAGTGCCCGTGTCAATGCACGGGGAACCCGTCTGAAGCCGCACAGAGGCTCCGCCGGCATCCACAAACAGCGGGTCCGCGTCAATGTTGCCCGTCCCGGGATACCCGCCCTGAATGCACGAGTAGCTCACCGTCGGCGTGGAGGAAGAATTGAGATCGCCCACTTCCGCGCCCGAGGATGCGGTGTCCGCCCACAGGATGCAGTTGACCACGGTGGGCGCAGAATAGTAGTCGGCTATCCCGCCGCCAACGCCATAACCGCCGTCGGCCGAATTGCCGGCAAAGGTGCAGTTAATCACCGTTGGCGAAGAACCATAGTTGCCCATTCCGCCGCCGCAGCCGCCGCCGCCGCCGGCCGAATTGCCCGTGAACACGCAGTTGATCACCATCGACAGTGAAGAGTAGTTGAAGATTCCGCCGCCGCCAAAGCCATTGCCCACGTTGTCGGTGAACGCACAGTTGGCCACCACCGGCGAAGACGTGTCGTTGCCCATTCCGCCACCGCCGTAACCGCCGGAATAGTTGCCGATGAACGCGCAGTTTTCCACGGTCGGGGAGCATCCGACGTTGTACATTCCGCCGCCGGCATAGCCGCTGGCCGAATTGCCCACGAACGTGCAGTTCGTCACCTTCGGGGACGAATAGTAGTTGTACATCCCGCCGCCGGCATAGGCGTTTCCGCGCGTGACGGTGAATCCGTCCAGACGCGCGTTGTCCACGCCGTAGACGCAGGTGCCAAGGTTCTGGCCGTCAATTGTGGTGATTTGCGCGGCGGGGTCCCGCTGATCCCGCTGGTCTTCCGCGCCGGCAAACCCGCCATAAAGACTCACTGCGGGCCGCATCGTCACCACGGGGTTGCCTGCGGCAGTGTATGTGCCCGCGGCAACCCACACTTCTCCGCCGGAACCCGATGCCGCATCCACGGCGGACTGGATATCCTGGTACGCCGTGGCCCAGGAGGCGCCGTCCCACGGGCCCGTGGCGTTGCGCCCGTCAACACGGTATGCCACCGTTCCTTCGGCAAACTCCGCGGTGACGGAAATGTCCGCCATGACATTGGCATCCTGGCGAACCGCTCCGGTTGCGCCGTCGCTCCACTGGACAAAGTGCCAGCCAGGGTCCGCCACGGCGGTGACCGCCGTGCCGCTCATGCCCTCGTCCAACGTCTGGTTCGTCACGCCATAGACGGCGCCGTGTTCGCCCGCCGCGTAGGTTAGCGTGTGCAAAACCGCAAAGATTGCCGTTGCCGTTATGTCTCCCGTCACATACCCGTCCGTGCGCGGGTTGTTCATGTAGCCGTCGCTCCACTGAACGAAACGGCAGCCGGGATCGGCAACGGCCTCCACGGGCGTGCCGCTGCCGCCGTACTCCACCGTCTGCGGCGTGTCACCGTTTATCGTCCCGTGTTCACCCGCAATATAGGTCAGCGTGTGCGTTATGACCGAGAAGGTCGCCGTCACCGACTTGTTGCCGTCCATGACGATGCCGGCGCGCTGGGACACACTGGAAATGTCGCCGCTCCAGCCGGCAAACGACCAGCCGGTGGATGTTGCGGCAAACAATGGCGCGGTGTCGCCGCGGACCCAATAATGCAGCCCTTCAGACGGCGTCGTGGCACCGTGGCCGGCCGGTGAAACCTGCACGGTGAGCGTGACAATATCCTCCTGGGCAACAGCCCCCTCGTAGGCGCCCATGTCCACGCCCGCGCCCTGGGGACGGATCACCCCGCGGATGTCCGCGGCGGGCGCGCCCGACGCCGTACCGGCATCGATGCACGGAGAGCCCGCCTGAAGCCGCACACAGGGTCCGTTGGCATCCACAAACAGCGGGTCCGCATCGATGTTGCCCAAGCCTTCATGGCCGCCCTGAATGCAGGAATAGGTCACCGACGGTGTGGCGTACCATTCGCTGCACATTTCCACGTCCCAAGGTGCAACATCACCCCAAAGGACACAATTCACCACTGCCGGCCTGGAATGGTAGCCGTTGTACATGCCGCCGCCATAATAGTAGGCCGAGTTGCCCGTGAAAACGCAGTTCGTGACCGTCGGCGAAGCGGAGTTGTTATACATCCCGCCGCCATAATAGTAACCTGAGTTGCCCGTGAAAACGCAGTTCATGATCATCGGCGAAGCGGACTGGTTATACATGCCGCCGCCATAATAGGAGGTCGAATTGCCCGTGAAAACGCAGTTCATGACCGTCGGCGAAGCGGAGTCATTATACATGCCGCCGCCATAATAGTAGGCTGAGTTGCCTATGAAAGTGCAGTTCGCCACGATTGGGGAGGAATATGCGTTGTACACCCCGCCGCCAGACCAAGAGTAGCCCCGCGCCAAGGTAAAGCCGTCCAGTGCCGCCGTATCGGCGCCGACCACGCACCGGCGGGTATTTTCCCCGTCGATAACGGTCGCATTGGCCGACCAATCGCGCTGGTCCCCCGCTGTTTCCGTGCCTGCAAACCCGCCAAAGAGGCCCACTCCGGGCCGCATCGTCACCACGGGATCGCTTAAAGAAACGTATGTGCCCGCGGCAACCCACACCTCGCCTCCGTTGTTGTATGCCGCCGCTTCCACAGCGGACTGAAGGTCCTGGTACGCCGTGGCCCAAGTCGCACCGTCCCACGGGCCCGCGGTGTTTAGCGCATTGACCCGGTAAACCGCCGCCCCTTCGGCAAACTGGGCTGTAACGGAGATGTCCGCCATGACATCCACATCTTGGCGTGTCGCGCCCGTCAACCCGTCACTCCACTGAACAAAGTGCCAGCCAAGGTCCGCCACAGCGGTCACCGCCGTGCCGCTCATGCCCTCGTCCACCGTCTGGTTCGCTGCGCCATAGACGGCGCCGTGTTCATCCGCCGTGTAGGCCAGCGTGTGCACCACGGCGAAGAATGCCGTCACCGTTATGTCTCCCGTCACATTCACATCCGTGCGCGGGTTCTGCGTGGAACCGTCGCTCCACTGAACAAAACGGCTCCCGGGATTGGGCACGGCTTCCACAGGCGTGCCGTCGCTGCCATACTGCACCACCTGCGGAGAATCACCCTTAACCGTTCCGTGTTCCCCCGCCGAGTAGGTCAGTGTGTAGGTTGCGAGCGAGAAGTTCGCCGTCACCGACTTGTTGCCGTCCATGGCAATGCTTGCGCGCGGGGACACGCTGGAAATGTCGCCGGTCCAGTTCGCGAACGAAGCGTAGACCTTGGACGTGGAGGCAAACAGCGCCACCATCTCGTTAAGAACAAAGGAATGCACCCCTTCGGGGGGTGTTGTGACGCCGGAACCGGCCGGAGAAACCTGGACGGCAAGCGTGACAATGTCTTGCGGCGCGGCCGATCCCTCGTAGGCCCCCATATCCACGCCCGCGCCCTGGGGACGGCTCACCCCGCGGATATCCGCAGCGGGCGCGCCCGCCGCAGTGCCGGCGTCGATGCACGGAGAGCCCGCCTGAAGCTGCAGACTGCCTCCAACCCCGCCCACAAACAGCGGGTCCGCGTCAATGTTGCCCGCACCCGCGCATCCGCCCTGGACACATGAATACGCCACAAACGTCGAAGACAAACCATAGTCGCCCATCTCCGCCCCTGAGTACGCGGAATCACCCCACAGGATGGAGTTGATCACGGTGGGCGAAGAGTAGTAGTTGGCCATTCCGCCGCCAATGCCATAGCCGTTACTGGCAGAGTTGCCGGTAAACGTGCAGTTGATCAGCGTCGGCGAAGAACTGATGTTGCCCAGCCCGCCGCCGCAGCCATAGCCGCCATTGGCCGAGTTGCCAACGAACATGCAGTTAATCAGCGTCGGCGAAGAACTGATGTTGCCCACCCCGCCGCCGCCATATCCGTAGGCCGAGTTGCCTGTGAACACGCAGTTTGCCACGGTTGGCGAAGTGGAGGTGTTGTACAGCCCGCCGCCGGCATAGGCATATCCGCGCGTGACAATGAAGCCGTCCAAGCGGGCGTTGTCCGCGCCATAGACGCAGGATGCCGCGTTCTGGCCGTCAATCATGGTGGTGTGCGCGGCGGGATCCCGCTGGTCCCGCCGGTCTTCAGCGCCGGCAAAGCCGCCGTACAGATCGCAGAAGGGTTGCATGGTCACAACCACCCATCCCGGAGCGTTGGTGTAGACACCTTCGGCAACCCATACTTCCCCGGTCTGGCCCGATGCGGCAACAGCCGCGATCCCGGCCTGAATGGAGGAAAACGCCGTCGCCCAAGTGGTTCCGTCTTCCACTCCGGAAGTGTTGTCCCCATCCACCCGGACCGCAAGTTCCCCCGGTGTCCGGTAGGTGAATGCGGCGGAAAGGGTTCCCGACTCGCCGTCTGGATTGATGATCACAACGTCCACCACGTCCGCGTCATGGGCCGGCGTGGTGCAGCGTATCGACGTTGAGTCGATCGTGGTTACACCGGCTGCCTCAATGCCGTCAAACAAAACGCGCACCCCGGACCCGGCGAATGTGTCGCCGGTGATGGTGACAGGCGTGCCGCCCGTGGTCGGCCCCGAGGCGGGACTGACCGCCGCGGGGTGCGGAATTGGAACGTAGTATTCAAGTCCGCCTGCAAGGGTGCCCGACTGCCCGTCCGGATTGATCACCGTGACGTCCACAGATCCCACCGCATGGGACGGCGCTTCACAGTACAGCCCGGTATGGTCGTACACCGTGACTGAACCCGCATCGATCCCGTCAAAGAGCACACGTGTGCCGGGGGTGTTCACCCAGAAACCGGCACCCGAAATCCACACAGTGCCGCCTTCCGGCAAGACAGTCGCCGGACTCACGCCGCTCACTGTGGGGCTTGGCACACCCACCGTGACGACCTGCGCCGTGGCGGTACTCTGGCCCAGGAAGTTGCCCGCGGCCAGGGTTACGTTGTACGTTCCGGGCCCGTCGTAGACATGCACGGGGTTCTGGAACGTGAAGTCTGGCGGCGTGTCGCGCTCGATAATGCCCGGAACCCGTTCATCATTGTTGCCAATATTGGCCCAGTCTCCCTGTCCATACCAGGAGAGCAC
>CAIXUF010001094.1 GCA_903922535.1 Candidatus Hydrogenedentota bacterium | reverse complement strand
GACCTCCCGCTGGACGGGCGGTTGGCGCAGGTGATGGTGGACCGCGCCCGCAACTTTGGCTCAGAGACGCCGGAGGACGCGTTTCTGCACCAGTCGGAGGCGATAGAGCATCTCCTTTCCCCGGAGGCGGGGCCGACGGTGGTGACCACGGGCACGGGCAGCGGCAAGACCGAATGCTTCCTGTTGCCGGTCATCCAGAACGCGATCCAGGACGCGGCCGCATTCAACCGAGCCGGGCTGACGGCGATTCTGGTGTACCCGATGAACGCGCTGGCGAACGACCAGTTGGAACGCATTGAGGCGTATCTGACGGCGTCCGGTTTCAGCGGCACGGTGCGGGCGGAGAAGTATGACCGGGGCACGAGTCAGGCCGACCGGGAATCGCTGCGCAAGAACCCGCCGCACATCCTGTTGACCAATTACATGATGCTGGAGTACCTGCTGGTGCGTCCGGCGGACCGCGAAGGCATCTTCGCCAACCACCGCTGCCGCTTTCTCGTGCTGGATGAGGTGCACACATACCGCGGCACGCTGGGGGCAAACATCGCTTTCTTGGTGCGGCGGCTGAACGCGCATCTGGCAAAAGCGCGCCAGGATTGGGCGACCGACATTCCACCGGAAAGGCAGGCGGTCCGGTATCCGCGGTTTGTACCTGTCGGAACGTCCGCGACCATCAAAAGCGTCCAGGAAGTGGAGCACGTTTCCGCCGAAGAAATGCGGAGGCTCCGCAACGAGGCGGTTCAGGAGTTCTTCGGCAAGCTGACGGGGGTGGAGAAAACATCCATCCGGGTGTACGGCGAGGAGGTGCTGGAACTCCACGTGCCGGAGGGGGCGCGCTACCCCGCCCAGATTGTCCCGACACCGGAAGTGGATTATGACGACCCGGAAAGCGTGCGGCGCGCGCTGTGTGTGCTGGCCGGTGTGCCTGAAACCTCGACCATCGAAACGGCTGTGCTGTCGTGTCGGCTGTTGTGGGACCTGGACCGGTGGTTGATCAGCAGCCCCATGCCCATTCCGGCGATAGTGGAGCGGCTGCGCAACGAGGTTCCGGAGCGAAAGGACTGTTCCGAAAACGACGTGCGCGCGGAGGTGGAGACCGTGCTGGCGCTGGGCGCGGCGTTGCCGGAGGGCACACACGGCGGATTGCGGCTTCGGGTGCACCGTTTCATACGGGGCGGCTGGGCCTTTCACCGGTGCGTCAATCCCGATTGCGGCAAACTGTACCCCATGGGCGGCGGGCCCTGCTCGGCTTGCGGCCACCAGACCGCTCCCCTGTATCTCTGCCGAAGCTGCGGCGCGGACTTTCTTCGGTTCGTTGTTCTGGGCGAACAGAGTCCCGACGCGGTTCCAATGATTCCGGGGGACGATGAACGCGAGAAGAACGAATGGCTGCTTTACGAGCCCGGCCGGTTTGATTCCAATGTGGCCGACGAGGAAACGGAAGACACCGACGATGAGGATTCGCCCCGTCCGAGCAAGCGTGGATTTAACCCACAACCCACCCAGATCCGCAACCGGCCCGTGATTGACGGTTCCTTTGACCCGGCAACGCTGCGTTTCAGCCTTAACCCGGCCGCCTATGCCATGAAGG
Source organism: Candidatus Hydrogenedentota bacterium (assembly GCA_903922535.1). Next base: position 1,586 of record CAIXUF010001094.1, on the reverse strand, counting down.
TGACCCTGGCACCGGCGCGGACGCGCTGCCTGTGCTGCGGCGCGACGGCAGGCAGCAGGAATATTCTGACCAAGGTGGCGCTGGGAACGTCGGCCGCGGTAAAGGTGCTGGGCGAAGGCTTGGTGGAGGCGCTGGAGGCCGCCCACAAACACACACCGGGCCACGACGGCAAACAGCGGCTTTTGGTGTTCAGCGACAGCCGTCAGGATGCTGCGCATCAGGCGCGTTTTGTGATTTATGCGAGCCGCTATGACCGGATGCGGCGACGGCTGGTTAACCTCCTCCGTGAGCGCGGTCCCATGCCGCTCCAGGACACGGTGGTTCAGTTGGGTGCCATGGCCGTCGCTGAGCGGGACAACCCGCACGTGCCCGAGGAGTCCAACTGGTTGCCCGATGAGGAGCAGGACCGAATTCGGGCATGGGAAGAAGCACCCCTGCTCGACGACCTCGCCATCACGGCAGGATACCGGGCGACGGCGGTCAATCTGGGCCTGGTGGCGGTGCAGTATCACCGGCTGGATGAGTATGTGCAGTCTCAGGGGGCAGCCCTGGCTTCGGAACTGGGGTTGTCGGCGGAGCAGTTGGAGTACTTCTGCCAGTGCGTGCTGGACGAAATGCGCATCCGGGGCGCCGTGTCGCGCGAGTTGCTCCGATTCCATCCCTCCAGCACGAAATGCCCCGGCTTTGTCAAAGCAGCACAATGGGAACGGCGAATCAAGAACCCGCGCGGCTATCCCTGCGATGATCGGGGTGAACCCGTCCCAAACTTGGACAAGTCCGAGATTCCAGCGGGAATCTCCGTTACAAATATCTGGCGGACCGGGTCGGCCCGAGGGCGCTCCCCCCGGCTGCAACGCCTGATGGAACATATGTTCACCCGGTGGGGCGCGGCGCAACCCCAGAGCGATATGCTGCTGGCCGTGATGACCTTTCTAAAGCTGGGTCGCTTTGTGATCCCCTCCGAACTGGCCGGATTCAAGGAATCGAAGAAGCTTTTGCAGGTCAACGCAGACTGCCTGCGGCTCCTCTTTGCGGAGGAGAAGACGCGTTTCCACTGCGATGTATGCGACCTGGCCAAACCGGGCAGTCTGCCGAACATGCCGTGTCCCCGCTGCCACGGACTAATGAAGCCCTGGTCGGACCTAGAGGTCGGCCAGAACCGTTCTGTAAAAAGAATCTTTTCCGACGAGGTGATTCCGCTGTATGCGGGCGAGCACACCGCCCAGGTAACGCACCAGACCCGTCTCACGTTGGAAGCCAATTTTAAGGCACCGAACAGCGTCTCCAAGGTGAACTTCGTCGCATGTTCACCGACGCTGGAAATGGGCATTGATGTGGGCGGTCTTGACGCGGTGATCCTGCGAAACGTTCCGCCCCGGCCCGACAACTACGCCCAGCGGGGTGGCCGTGCGGGGCGCCGGTCACGGGTGGGCCTGGTGCTCGGGTATGCGCGCAGCACGCCGCACGACATGTACTTCTTTGACAAGCCCGCGGAGATGATCAGCGGTGAGGTGCCCGCACCAGCCTTGTCGCTCGAAAACCGGGATGTCATTCTGCGGCACGTGAACGCCATCGCGTTTGGCGCG
>CAIXUF010001093.1 GCA_903922535.1 Candidatus Hydrogenedentota bacterium | reverse complement strand
CGGCCCAGGGCCATGATGTTGGGCGGGTCAACGGGCGGAAGATACCTCTCGATGTCCGCTTCTTTCAGCACTTCACCGGTGGTCTCCGGCGTGTCGAAAAGACCTCCCTTCAGAACCTCAATCGAACCGTCTTCGCCAATCAGACCATAGACACCCTCGGGATGCCGGGATGTTGTGAACCGGACGAACTTCATGAAATGTCTCCTTCTTCTCAAAAGTTCTGTTTGAATCTGTTCTTTTTCAGACCAGCCGCGACACGGGGTCTTTCCCGATTAGGAAATCGCGCGCGGCCTCACCGGCCTTGCGTTGCAGGATCTCGACAGCCTTCTCCGACACGGACGCCGCGTGGCTGGTCAGGATTATGTTCGGGAAAGAGCGCAGCGCACTTCCCGCAGGAAGCGGCTCCTCCTCGAACACGTCCAGTCCTGCGCCGCTGAGATGTCCCGACTTCAGCGCCTCCACCAGCGCAGTCTCCTCAACCACCGGCCCGCGCGAGGTGTTGACCAGGATCGCGCCCGGCTTCATTTTGCCTATGGTTTCACTGTTCATAAGGTGGGTGGTGGCCGGGATCAACGGGCAATGCAGCGAAATCACGTCCGAGCATGCGAGCAACTCGTCAAAGGTTACTCCTTTCACGCCATACTCGGCAAGAACCGCCTTGTCCACAAAGGGATCGTACGCAACAATTGTGAAACCGAAAACAGCCGCCTTGCGCGCCAGATTTCTTGCGATCTTGCCGAAACTCACCAGGCCCAGCGTCAGTTCGGTCGGAGCGCAAATCGGCCGGAAGGGATTCACTCCCCAGCCACCTTGCAGGATCTGATGGTGGTCCTGCGGAATGCGGCGGACCAGAGAGAGAATCATGGCCATCGCGTGGTTGGCCACCTCTTCGAGGCAGAAATCGGGCACGTTTGCGGCCACGACGCCCAGATCCTTTGCCGCATCCAGATCGAAATTGTTCACACCGACGCCGTAGCGAACGATGCAGCGCACCTTCGGCAGTGCCTCCAGCACGCGCCGCGTTACGGGCGCCCACTGCACCAGCAGCGCGTCCGCGTCGCCGCAGGCGCGGATAATGTCGTCTTCGGTCTTGCAGATGGGCTGGATGACTTCAAACGCAAACCCCGCAGACTCAATGGCTTGGCGTTCAAGATCAACGTGCGGAAAACCATGATCGGTAATGATGACTTTTTTCACAAAACAGTCTCCTTGAATTTGTCCCGTTCTCTTCGCGGCTGCCTGCGGCGTCATGCCTTTGGCAGCAGCGCATTCAGTTCATCCAAAACCTTCTCGTCCACGGGAATCCCGTTTTTCGCCCGCTCCAGCGAACACAGATATTCCGGTTCGCCGGGTGCCCGCACCTGATCGAAGCCTTCCGCCGCCGGGGCGGCGTGCAGGGCGGTCACCATGGCGACCACTTGGTCACGGAACCCGGCCCCACCAGCGAAGCGCCGGTAATCCAACGCCGCCACGAGATGGCACAGATTGCGCCTCTTGTCGAGGTCGGCGTACATGACGGGGATGTTCGGGCCAAATGCGCCGCCGGAGAGGATGCCGGTTAGTATATCAATGATGACGCCCATGCCGTAGCCTTTTGCGCCAGCCGCGGGCGTCCAATAGGCGGCCTTGTGCGGGTCGGATGTCGGTTGTCCGTCCACATCCAGCGCCCAGGTTGGCGGAATCGGCTTGTTTTCCATGCGGGCCTTGTAGATATGGCCGCCCGCCACGGTGCTTGTTGCCATGTCCAGCATGACCGGCGTGCCCGACGCGGTTGGAATTCCGAAGCACATCGGATTGGTGCCGCAGAAGGGCAGGCGGCCGCCAAAGGGCACCACGCCCTTGTCGGTTTGCGTGAAAACAATGCCGATGAGGCCCGCGTCCATGGCACGGTGCGCGAAAAAGGAGAGCGCGCCGCAATGATTGCTGTGGTTGACACCCACGAAAGCGACGCCGGACTCCTTCGCCATTTCGATGGCCAGCCCCATGGCGTCCCAGTTCGTGACGGCCCCAAATCCGTGATCACCGTCCATGGTGGCCGTGGACGGGCCAGTCCTTTCGCTTTTGGTTTCGGGACGCGGGTTAATGGAACCCATGTCCACCCGCCCGATATAGTGCGGCGTGCGCATCACCCCGTGCGAGTCCGTGCCCCGAAGGTTTGCATGGACCAATGATTCCGCCATGATTCCGCTGTCGCGTTCGTTGAGACCGCGGCTTTGGAATATGGTGCTTACCAGCGTTTTAAGTTCATTTGCAGGGACCAGCATTTCTTGTTTCCTGTGCCTATGCCTGTTCGTGCGCGGCCTGGAAAAGCGCGGTGAGGTTCTCAAACGGAATGTCGGGGGTCATCACATTCGCCGGGCCAAGCAACAGCGCACCGCCAAAAGGCCTGCCAAGTGTCTCCGTAACACGCCTGACTTCATCCTTCACCTGCTGCGGCGAGCCCGAGGCCAGCAGGTTCTGCACGTCCACCGCGCCGCAAAAGGCGACCTTGCCCCCGAACTCGCGCGCTATGTGCGCGATATCCATCGCGCCGGGCTGAACCGGATCGAGCATGTCCAGCCCGATGTCAATCAGGTCGCCGACAATGGGCGTCACATTGCCGCAACTGTGGAAAATGACGTCCATGTCCAGCCGGTGCGTCTCCGCGAAGATGCGCGCATAGTAGGGCTTGAACAGCGAACGCCAGAGATCGGGTGAGATCATCAACCCGTTCTGCGAACCCCAGTCATCCGTCATGAACAGCGCATCCGCGCCAAGCGCCCCCCAGCGCCGGATCAGGGCAATGAGGTACGCTTCGAGCGCATCCAGCAGCCGGCGCGATTCACTTTCGTTGACATAGAAATCCATGAAGGTGTTTTCCATGCCGCGCAGAGCATGGAACCGCTCGAACAGGGCCAAATGAATGATGCCGAAACAGTACTTGTCCGCGCCGTGCAGGGCCAGCGTGTCGCGGATTGAATCCAGCCGGCCCGGCGCGTTTGGATCGGGAATGCCCCCGTGCAGATAGGCGTCGAGCGTTGCCCAGTCCCTGATGGGGTGGTCCACCGGCGTGGCGCCCACGCCCGCGAAGGCATGCCCCCAGCGCGTGCCCCATTCGTCGGTCCACTCCATGTCGCGCATCAGCGCCTCGACGGGATTGACACGGGGCGATTTCTCCGGGGGCTGATAGCCCACGGTGATGTCGTACGGAATCATCGCGACGACATCGTCCGGATATTCACAGAAGAGATCCGCGAGCGCATCTCCATAACGCAGGATAATGTCGAAAGAGAGCCGCTTGAGGCGCACCGGACAGCGCTCCGTTCCCTTGCCGAGCAAGGCTCGTTTCACCCGGCTCTTTGTGGGCGGATTGGCTGCCTGCGCCGCGTGAACGCGCGCTTCAAAACGCGCAATCCCTGCCTCCATTTCCGAAATTGGAAGGCAGCGGAAATCGGCCGTTTCAGTCGTGTTCATAAGATTGTCCCGCCGGACTTCATGGCGCGCACCGCGGATGTCCAATGGCGTGCACCCTCGCTGATTGCCTTAAAATCCCGTTCTCTAACGGCCTGGGCAAGCCCCATTTCCGTCGTCACGCCCACAACGCCCGCAAAGGCGCCCGCTTCGTTGTAGATCGCCATGTTTTCCAGAAGGATGCATCCCGCCGGCATGACGCGCACCCCGGGGAAGGGGCCTTGGAGAAAGTACAGGAACCGGGGACCCACCATGTCGCACGGAAAGAGCTTGATGATATCCGCGCCCATGCGCAACGCATCGGCAACCTCGCTCGGGGTAAGGCAGCCCGGCGCCGAGATGACGCCCGCCTCGGCCGCCGCTTCAACGACGGGCGCGTAAACATTCGGGGACACGATGCCCTGCGCGCCGCTCGCGATGGCCGCGCGCGCCTGCTCCGCTGTTGTCACTGTTCCGGCGGCGACCACAACCCGGTCCCCGTGCCGCTCGCGCAAATGGCGGATGACCCCACACGCGTCCGGCGTGGTGAACGGCACTTCGAGAAGCGTTGCCCCGCCTTCGATCAAAGCCTCAAAGGTGTCCTCCGTCTGCTGTGCGGTGTCGCCGCGGAGAATCATGACCAGCCACTCGTCGTGGAGCCGTTTGAGATTAACTTCCTTGTTCATAATTCCACTTTCCCTACCGTTGCACCCGGCCGGCCTGGCCGTCTTCAAGGAGTTGCTTGACTTCTCCAACCGTCGCGAGATTGAAGTCGCCCGGTATGGTGTGCTTGAGGCATGCGGCCGCCGCGGCAAACTCCGCCGTCTGCGCCCCGTCCGCGCCGGACAGAAGCTGATATATCAGCCCCGCCGTGAACGCGTCGCCGGCACCCACGCGGTCCACAATTTGAATCTCGTAGTCCCGGCTGAATGCGCAACCCCGCGCGCTGCACACCATTCCCGCGTAGCGGTTGACCGAGGCCGAATCGCCGCTCCGCAGCGTCATGGCCACCCACGAGAATCCAAACTCTTCCAAAAGCCGCCGCGCGGCGTATTCCGCACCGGCGTTTTCCTCTTCCCGGAGCTGCTCCGGCACCTCCACGCCAAACAGTTTGTGGGCGTCTTCCACGCCGCCAATAAAGACATCCACACGATTCAGCAGGCGTGACAGAACACGGCCTGCCTCTTCCGGTCCCCACAGCTTGCTGCGGTAATTGCAGTCGCAGCTTGTCGTGAGACCCAGCCGTTTCGCCGCGTCCAGCGCCTCCTCCAGCACCGCCACCACGTTCCCGCCCAGCGCGGGCGCAGTGCCGGAAAAATGGAACCAGTGCTTTCCTGCGAAAATTCTGTCCCAATCGAATTCACCGGGCCGCACTCCCCGAATGCTGCTGTGGGCGCGATCATAGATCACCTTGGACGGCCGCTGCGAGCAGCCGGTTTCCACATACAGCACGCCGAGACGCTCACCGCCCCGAACGATATGGTCGGTGTTCACGCCGAAGCGGCGCAGGTAGTTTATGCAGGCCTGCCCGATTTCGTGATCGGGCACCTTTGACACCGCGTGTGCATCGACGCCGAAACCGGCCAGGCACACGGCCACATTCGCTTCGGCCCCCGTGTAGCGCGCCTTGAAAGAATCTGCCTGGACAAAACGTTCCATACCGATCGGATCAAGACGAAGCAGCAGTTCGCCGAAAGTTACAACCGCCTTTTTCCCGCCGTCCATGTCACAGATCCGGAGACAGCAGGCACCGCGCGACAGCGCGCACCTTGTCTTCGGGCCCGCGGAAAGCCCACACCTGCGCCGCATCATCGCAGCGCATGAGGCCCGTTTTTCCGCCGATGGCCGGAATGTGGTACTCGAGTTCGCTGAACGCGCCAAGCGCGCTGTTGACGTTGCATGCCTGCGTCGAATAGCCCAAGTCACCGGGGTCCTTCCAAGGCGCGTCAACGTATTCGCCGGAAGGATTCACCGAGTAGTTGCGCACAATCAGGGCGCATTTGTCGTTTGTTCCATAGAGATAGCCCACCCGGCCCGTGGTGGCCACCGCGCGGACGCCTATTTTGTGCTCACCCTTTGCGCGCATCTTGTACCGAACCAAGTGATCGCCCGCGTTCAAATCCTCCGCCGAAATGTCACCAAACCAGATCTTCGGTTCCGTCCGGCTGAATGTGGGGATGAACATCTCTCCCCCGTGCGGCATCTGGACCAGGTTCCATAAACCCACAGAGGGCTCCTCCTGGGCCGGGTCACCCTGAATCTCCAGCGTCGTGAACTGGGTGTATCCCGCGAACGACAGCGCGCCGAGGTCGATGCCTTTTTCGTACCGCAACGGATTGGGCGCGGGGCCGACGGACTTGGCGATGCGCAGCGAGATCTCTTTTCCAGACCGCGACAGGCGCAGCGTCAGCCTGTTCACGAGTTGCACCCCGTCCTTGGACGGCACGGCCTCATAGTTGCCGGGGTCCAGCTCACGCGGCTGCCAGTACGTTTTTGTGTCGGGATATTTGGGGAGAAAGATGTCCACCTCGGGCGCGAGCCAGGTGCGGTCCCCCCCGGAGTTCTGCCAATCCTTGCCGCTGTAGAATACGCCCGCCGTGTCCGCCGCGCTGAGCGCAGGATGGGTCCAGTAGAAATTCTCGTCGTTGCCGGGCGCAAAGAGGCCGAGCACGCGCCCGCCGTAGGGAAGCAGCAGGACACGTGTCCCATCCGGATTCGTCACCACCTGCGCGGACTTTCCCGCCTTTTCGAGCACGGCCAGCAATCCGCCCAAGCCAGGCGCTGCGCCTGCCGTCACCGCATTGTCCGCCGCCGTCGCCCCAAGGGCAAGTCCCGCAAGACAGGCAGCACCGGTCCCTTTCGCCATCATGTCCAAGAACTCCCTGCGGCTTTGCATCAGGAGAGACCTCCGTGTTTGCCGAACGGCATCCCAAGACGCATCATTTCTTCTTCCACGAGGCGGCAATTTCCTCGAGCACCCGCCCCTTGGTCTCGGGCAGCATGAACAGCCCGAACAGAAACGAGAAGATGCACACCACTGAAAACAAAAGAAACGCGGCGCCAACGGAACCGGTCAGCCTTTTTGAATAGCTGGTGATGATCGGGAACAATTGGGCGCCGCTGTAAATCGTCAGCCAAAGAAACGCCGTCGTCAGGGATACGGCGCGTCCGCGAAGCTTGGTCGGGAAGATCTCGGACATCATCAGCCACGGCAACGGCCCCAGCGCGAGGCCGTGGGGAACCGTGCAAAGAATAATAACAATGAGCACCGGCCAGCCGCCCAGATGGAAATGGAACACGGCGGCGGTCATGGCGGTAATGGCGCACATCATCACCGACGCCACCAGCCACAGCGGACGCCGCCCCACGCGGTCCACGGTCCAGCAGGCTGCGAGCGTCACCGCGCCCATGAACCCGTAGGTGACCGCGAACTGCATAAATGCCGCGGCGCGATCGTTCAGTCCCGACGCCTCGAAAAGCATGGGGATATAGCCGCCCATCACGCTCCAGCCCGTCCAATTGTTGAAGAACGCCAGCAACAGTCCAATGGCGAAGACACGGCGGGTGCCGGGCGCAAACAGTTCGGCGAAACTGCCATCCTCCTCGCGAAGCGACTCCTCGATTTGTTTCATCTCCTCGCGGGCGAAATCGTCGCCGTCAACACGGGCGAGCACCGCCAGCGCCTCGGCGTTGCGCCCCCGTCCGGCCAGCCAGCGCGGGCTCTCGGGCAGCAACAAGAGCAAACCCAGGAAGAGCACCACCGGCAGCACTTCCGAACCAAACATCCAACGCCAGCAGACGTCGTGCGCGGTCAACTTGATAATGATGTACGAGATGAACGGCGCGGCGATGCTTCCCACCACAATCGCGAGCTGATACATCACCCCCAACCCGCCGCGCATCCGGGGCGGCGCAACTTCCGAGATGTACATCGGCGACGCCACCGAACAGAGCCCCACGCCCACGCCGCCCACAATGCGGAACACGTTGAACATGAAGATGTCTTTGGGGATGGCTGTGAAAATGGCGCCAACCCCCAGCAGCGCGCACGCCACCATCATCGTCCGGTTGCGGCCCAGCGCATCGCACATCCAGGCGCCCAGAAAGGGACCGGCGATGCAGCCCAGCGCGGCGCTGCCCGTGGCGAAGCCAAACGCCGCGTCCGACAGATGAAACACTTCCTTCAGATAGAGATTCGCGCCACAGACAATGGCCAAGTCGTATCCGAACAGGAATCCGCCCACCGAGGCCACGAAGGCCACTCCGAAGGCATACAGGGTTGATGGCTTGGCAACACCCGCCGTTTGGTTCATTTGACTCATGAAAGTCCCTCCTGTTCGGACCAAATTCCCTTTACACTCCAGGCAGATACCCCGTCCCAAAGCGTGCAGCCGACTCGTTGCGGAAATCGGAAATCAACGACATCAGCGACGTCGTCCCGCCGTCGGCAACAATGGTTTGCCCTATGATGTAACCCGCGTCCCCGGAACACAGAAATGCGGCCAGTTTGGCGATGTCCAGCGGTACGCCCGCCCGGCCCAGGGGCACTTTCGCGGCCGCGTCTTTCTTGGCATCCTCTTCGTTGAATCCGGGAATGGTCTTGTAGTAGTTCTCGACCGTTACCCAGCCCGGCGCAATCGCGTTCACGCGAATGCCCTTGTGGCCCAGTTCCACGGCCAGGGACCGCGTGTAGGCGATAATGGCACCCTTGGTCCCCGCGTAAACCGAATGCTCGGGCGCGCCCTGCACCCCGTGAATCGAAGTGATGTTGCAGACGGCCCCGCCGCCTTGCTTCTCCATTTCAGCGGTGATGCGCTGCGTGAGGAAGAACTGTGCGCGGATATTCACATGGTACATCTGGTCAAACTGCTCGCGCGTGACCTTGCCAAAGGGTTTGTTGAAGGTGATGCCCGCATTGTTGACGAGGCAATCCACCCCCCCGAGGAATTCGAGCGCCGACTCCCCCAGCCCGATCACCTCGTCCACGTCCCCAAAATTGGCGCGAAACGCCGCCGCTTTGCGGCCCATTTCCTGAATCTCCGCCACCGCGCTCTTGGCGCCGGTGTCGCTGTGGGCATAATGCAGCACCACATCCGCCCCCTGGCGGGCGAACTCGAGCGCAATCTCGCGCCCGATCCCCGTGCCCGACCCGGTGACAAGCGCCCTCTTTCCCGAAAGTCTGCCTGTGCAGCCCATATCACTACCCTCATCCCTGCCCAGTCGGCAGGTCACGCGGTTTGAAACTCAACAACCCAAGAAACGTCGCGCGGCTTCTGGGCTGTCGCCCAAAATCCTCGGCTCCGTGGACTTTATGGACGGAATGGACGTGATGGACGGAATGGACAAGCGCCCCGATCAACCGCCGAATTCAGTCCATTTCGTCCATTTCGTCCATAAAGTCCATACCGTCCATGCCGTCCATGACTGCAATGCGTCGCAGGTGAACTTACCACAATCCTATTGCGCCGTTAAAGGGCTCTTCGATTCGTTTCCCACGGTCAAGTTCCTCCCGGTTCAGACAGTCCTCGGGAAGCTCTCCCCGCAGCATGGCGTCGAGATTCAGCGCGGCGCGCCGTTGAAGCTCGCGGCTGGCCCGCTCACTGTACCACGCATAGTGGCCCGTGGCCACAACCCGCGGATGCGACAGCAGCGCGTCCCGGTTCGATTTGGGGGGTTCGTCCTCGAAAACATCCAACCCCGCCGCGAACACTTTGCCCGTTTCCAAGGCCGACGTGAGCGCCTCTTCGTCCACCACCGGGCCGCGCGACGTGTTCACTATAACGACATTCGGCCGCATGTTGTCAAACCTTTGCGCATTCAAGAGGTGGTGAGTCTCGCCGGTGAGGTTACAGTGAAGGCTCACCACATCGCTCTCGGCCAGCAGTTTGTCGAAGGAACACGCCTCCGCGCCCAATTCCGCAAATCGCGCCACCGGCACGTGGGGATCACAGGCAACAACACGCCCGAAAAGCCCCCGCGCCTTCGCGCAGAGGGCCCCGCCGATCCGGCCCAGCCCGACAATGCCCAGCGTCATCTCATGCAATTCCGGCATGTGGGCGCTTGGTGGAGCCGCATAATTGGGCCGCAATTGTTCCATTCCCACACGCAGTCCGCGGACACACGCCAAGATTAACACCAGCGCATGATCCGAGACGGAATGGTTCGCATAACCCTGCACATTGCACACCGGTATTCCCCGCGCGGATACGGCCTCAAGATTGATGTTGTCGTAGCCAACCCCGTAACGCACGATGGCCCGGAGCGTTTCGGCGGCGTCTAGAAACGTGTCATCCACAACGGACCACCGCACGAACATACCCGCCGCGCCGCGCGCAAACTGGGCCTTGCCGACGGTGTCGAGCCGGTCCCCGGGAAAAAGGTCCAGCGAATACCCCGAACGGCCTAGAATCTCGATTTCCTGATCAAAGGAGACGTAGCCCGTATCAACAACAACCACACGTTTATCCTCGGACTGCACCATGTTTGTGTTTCCTGACACCCTGGCCTTTGTTTCCGTGAACAGAACCCCACCGCAACCGGGTCCACCTCCGAAGGATATCGAAGTCTTACGGAGTTGTCAATGGCGCACATTCCACTGTGATTTCACGCATCGCTCGAACCTTCATGCGCCTCCTTGACCCCGCGTGTCTGTTCATTCAAGAATGAAGCCGGGTTCAGCAAGCGCCGGGACACAGAGAAAGGCAGAAGGATGAATCCTCAGGCAGCAACCGGTTTCGTCTTGACGACACTCGACTGGATTGTCGGCATGTCGGCCATCATCGGCTCCATTCTGTTTGGCGGCTACATGGCCCGGCGGATTGGCGCGGGCAAGGACAGCGCGCATTTCTTCCTGGCGGGACGCAGCCTTCCCTGGTGGATCGTCGGCCTGTCGCTCTACGCCACGAACATCGGCGCCGAGCACCTGGTGGGGCTCACCGGCGACGCCTACCGCTACGGCCTTTCGGCGGGCACGGTGGAACTGACCACGGCAATGTGCCTCGGCTTCGGCGCGGCGGTGCTCTTCCCCTATTATTTCAAAAACCGGGTGTTCACCATCCCCGAGTTTCTGGAAATCCGTTATAACACCTCCGCCCGCGTGTGCTTCTCCGGACTGATGCTGGTCATCTGCGTGATGACCAAGATGGCCTTTTGCCTGTTTGCCGGCGCGCTGGTCATCAAGCAGATCCTGAACCTGGACGTGATGCACACGGTAGTCGCGCTGGGCGTGATTACCGCGATCTTCACCATGATCGGCGGTTTCGCGGCGGTCGCCTACGCGGACATCATCCAGAGCGTCATCAAGATCCTGGGCTGCACGCTAATGCTTGGCTTCGGACTCTATTACGCGGGCGGCTGGAACGGACTGGTGGAGGGCATCAATCACATTGATCCGCAAATGATTCACATTCACAAACCGTACACCGACGCGGACTATCCCTTCTGGGGCATCATTCTGGGCGCGATCTACGGCGGCGTCTTCTATTGGGGCGTGGACCAGGTGAATGTGCAGCGCGTGCTGGGCGCGCGCGATTTGAAACACGCACGCTGGGGGGCGATGCTCTGCGTGCTGCTCAAATTCACGCCCGTGTTCATCTTCGCGCTGCCGGGCGTGGTGCTGCATGCGCTGGCCGCCAAGCATCCCGAGTGGCAGCCGGTCAACCCCAAGGAAACCTTCGTCGCGCTGATGAACCACATGCTTCCCACGGGGGTGCGCGGGCTGGTGCTGGCGGCGCTGGTCTGCGCGCTCATCTCCGCGCTCGACGCCACAATGAACTCGGTCTCCACGCTGGTCGTGCGCGACTTTGTGCTGCGGCTGCGCCCCCGGACCTCGGAGCGGCAGCAGGTGTTCATCGGTCGCATCGCCATCGCAGTGAGCACGGCCCTGGGCATCGGCGCGGCCTATCTGGTTTACAAGAACCAGGAGGGCCTGTACAAGTACCTGCAAACCATCTCGATCTACCTGGTCATGCCGATCACACCGGCCATCATCTTCGGCATCCTGAGCAAACGGGTCAACATGACTGGCGCGGTGGCGTCGGTGCTGGTCGGCATGGTGGCCGCGGCGTTCTTCGTTTCCGACCAGATGATGAACATGCTCGGCGGCAGGGTGGGCGGCGTGCCGCTAGGCACACGAACACTCCCCTTCCTGCACCATGTGTTAACCGAGAATTACACCTATCGCGGTTTCTGGGGAACCGTGCTGGTCACCCTCACGCTGTTCGCCGTCTCCTGGATGACCAAGCCGACCGCCCCCGAGAAGCTGGCCACCACGACGATCGACTGGGGCAGTCATCATGAACGCATCGAAGGTCTGCGCGACTGGCGCCTGCAACTGGCCGTTCTCTGCGTCACCACCATCGGCCTGTACTGGTGGCTGTGGTGAGCACATCCCATCCCCAACTGACTGTTTGGAAATCAGCAAGTATGAGAACTGAGAATCTGAGAAGTGCCCTGTTTGGGCTGTCGATCCTCTGGCTTGCGCTGCATGCGGCAAGCGTTCCGGCGATTGATGCCGATGTTTCTGACGCGCTCCGCATGGTTTCGCCGAAGGACGGCGAAACCATCGAGAGTTTCCTGACAGCCGTTTTGCGCTGGGACTATCCCATCAGCAAGAATTTGAATCCCTGGTGGAACGTCGCGCTCGAAGTCAGCCGTCAGGCCGATTTGTCCCAGCCGTTCATCGCGTGCGATCTGAAGGACGACACCACGGAATACCGGTTCGCCGCACTGCCTGCGACCACCTACCACTGGCGCATCACGCCCTTCGAGACCCGAGACGGCAAACGCGTCGAACTGGTCAATGCGGCGACTCGGGGAAGCTTCACCACCGGCAAAACATTGAACCGGACCGACGCGTCCGATGAAGAGCGCTACAGGAATCCGCGCCGGGGCGCCCATTGGGTCAACATGAAGCCGGTGCCGTATTCCGCGGAGGAACCGCTATCACCCTGGTTTGAAGTCAAGGCCTATCGCAAGAACGCCCCGCCCGCATTGGCCCAGATCCGCGACCAGTTTCCCGCGCCCGTCTGGGACGGCCATCAGGATGCCCTGGACGCCTACTGGTACTGCTGGAACACTCTTCTGCATGTCTGGACCTATGCGCCGTTTACGGATCAGCACCAGGCCGTTTCCAATCTGATCGGCTATCCGACCTGGGGCGAGTGGGGTTCGACGATGATCTTCGACACCTGTTTCATGCTCCATTTCGCGCGCTATGGCCACCATGCCTATCCGTTTGTCACCGCCCTCGACAACGTGTATGCCCGCCAGCACGAAAATGGCTACATTTGCCGCGAGAGCGACAGGGACAACCGCGAGGTTTCCTCGGGCTTTCCGGTCAATCCCCCATTGCTGGCCTGGGCCGAGTGGGAAAACTATCTGGTCACCGGTGACAAGGATCGGCTGCGCGCCGTCTTCCTGCCGCTGGTGCGGCATTATGAGTGGTGGATGGCCTATCAGCGGCGCGAAGACGGCCTGTACTGGACCAACGGCCTCCAGGAAGCAGATGACTCACCGCGCAACGCTCTCATGCACTCGGCGGTATCGGCCACCAGCTATCAGGGGCTTGCGGCGCAATGTCTGGCGAGAATGGCCGGCGAACTTGGCCGCGAGGACATGAAAGGCTTCTTCGAGGCACAGAATGAAGAACTGAAGCAACTGGTCAACCGATTCTTCTGGGACGACGCACATCAGATTTACAACGATCTGGACAAGGACGGGCGCCCGATCACCGAACTCACGCCGGGGATTCTTTGCAAGCATGTTCACCTGTTCTGGCCGTTGATGGCGGGCTTTGCCCCGCCCGAACGCGCCGCCGGCATGGTGAAGGAACTGCGGAATCCGGCATCGTTCAACCGCCTGACAGGCGTGCCCAGCCTGTCCGCCGACAGCGCCGGTTACAACGCCGAAAACGGGCAATACTGGCGCGGGGCAGTATGGCCACCGACGCAATGCATGGTGCAGGAGGGCCTCAAGCAAACGGGGTATGCGGATGATCTCCATGAACTCGCCCGGAAGTACCACCGGGCATGCGTGGCGGATTATCAGAATCAGAAGACGCTGCGCGAGAACATGGCGCCCGACAAGGTTCTGGGCTGCGGTGCGCCGGACTTCGTCGGCTGGGCGGGCATCGGCCCGGTGGCCAATCTTATGGAGCACATCCTGGGTCTCGAAATCGACGCTCCGGGAAACACCATCACCTGGACGATCCGGCAAGACGAACGCCATGGCCTGGCCAACCTGTGCTTCAATGGATTCAAAGTCGACTTGATCGCTGAACCGGCAACGGCCGAAGCACCGCGTCACATATCCGTCGAAAGCGACGGGAACTTCACGCTGCGCCTCATGGCGGGAGGAAAGACGGTCGAGAAACAGATCAGTCCTGGTTCCCACGCAGTGCAGGTGGGTCCGTCATGAACATGCCGCCCGTTGTGGTTCCCGAGAACCCATCCGGTGGGACCGGGAGTTCGTTCTGAGCTTGGCGGGGCGGAAAGGCAGGCCACCTCACACAAACCCCTCACGCTTGGACACACGCTGTCTGTGGCGCAGGTAAATTGCCTCTCCAATAATGCCCGCCAGCGGAAAGGAGAGGTAGGGATAGAGATTAATCCAGGTAAAGGATGCAGACCAGTGATGGAACAGTGCCTGAGACACGCTGGGACGCACTGGTGGAAGCTGGCCCACGAAAATCTGGACCAGTTCTTCGAGCATTCCCAGGGCGGGAACCCACCACAGCCGGGGCCAGCATACAACGGCCAACGCAACCCCAATGCCGAAAGATCCCAGCATCGCCCGGGTTGCTCCCGGCGCTTCCGGCGTGGTCCACGCCGCTTCCAGCAGTCCCAGCGCGACCGCCACGGCACAGGCGGCCGCCGTTTTCACGAGCACGGTTGTGTTCATTGGTCTCCCTTTCGGCACGACACACAACAATCTTCACGATTTCTACAACTAAGACTTTCGCTCTGTCGTTTCAGTTTCGTATATGCGTCAGGTGCCGGGAAATCCTAATTCCAGCATCGGCCGGAAACGCGGCCAGCAAGCGCGGCTGTAAGAACCATCCCGACAACGCCCCACTCTTTCGGCAACACCCTTTTCCTTCGGTTGTACCCTCTAAAGGGCTTGCCCATTGCTGTGGGGAAGTCCCAATTCGGGGTCTGTGATGCCCAGCGGTTAGCCGATTTTCCGCCTTTTCGGCGGAGTGTCCTTTCCCCTGCCCCGCATTTGGTGAAGCGCTGCCTGCGCCCCGAGATTTCGGTTGTTGTTGTCGAATCCGTCCACCGAACGGCTATCCGGATGTGGGAACCCCCTATGCCGGTGCTCCCTGGTGGGCCATGGCTCCCGATCGATCCTTGGTCTACAACGAGTACCGGTATGTGCCGTGGGTGGAGAAT
>CAIXUF010001092.1 GCA_903922535.1 Candidatus Hydrogenedentota bacterium | reverse complement strand
TGGTGGCGGTGGTGACGCCGTCGATCACCAAGGCGACCGAGGGCAACACGTTCCCTGGGGGCACGGCGTACGTTTTTCAGTACGATACGGGCAATCCCCGGCCGGAACGGCAGAACGACCTGATCCGCATCTGGTATCCCAATGAGGCGACGCCCTTTGTTGATCCGGCGACCCGGACGGTGGACGTTTCGGGAGCCTATGCCAGCGCCCAGCCGAGATACACGGTTGAGTATGGCCAGGATCCCACGGATCAGGACCATTACGGCCGCGTGGCTCGCGAGATGGTGGGCGATCCCAACGGAGGCCCTGGCGGGACGTACGGTTTCATTTACATCACGGATCCGTCACAGTTGCCGTCGAATTTGATTGACCCGTTCGATCCCATCACGCAACGAACCGTTGCCACGGATCCCTACGGCAATCAGGTGGTCTATGACTTCAACGCCGCGGGTATGACGGTTCGGAAGGAAGTTTTGCGGACCCGCTCGAAGCTGGCGATTCCCACCCTTTCCCTCCCGAGCAGCTATGTGACCTGGACCAGGTACAACGCGCACAATCAGCCGGTGATGGTGGTGTACCCCGAAGGCAACAGCGTCGAGCGAGTGTACGATGACGGAACAGTCACAGGCTTTTCCGAGATTTATGCCAAGCGGATTGGTTTGCTGAAGTCAGAGACCTATAAGCCGGGCAATACCATCGGCATTCCCAGCCGTTCGGGCAGCAGCGGGCAGACAGAACTGACGCGGTTGTATTTTTATGATCCGCTGTTCAACCGTCAGTGCGCCGTGGTGGAGCGTCGGGGCAACCCCATCGACGGCTCGACCTTTTACACTCCCCAAAACGGCGGCACCACGCCAACCAGCACGGATCGCCACCGATACGCGACGATCACGTACTTCGATTATCAGAAAGACACTCAAAGCACGGTCGCCAATGACACGTCGCTCCAGACGCTTCTCGGGCTGAGCGCAACGCAGATCGGCCTGCTGATCGCTCATGTGCAGGCGGAGATGTCCTCGAAGTTCCCCGCCTCGCCGACGGGCTATCAGTTCGATATGGGCATGGGCGACATCAACGGGGACGGCACGGGCGAAGGCACTGGTCGCAACGCCACGCATCGGGGCGATGTCGTCAAAATCAAGCATCCTTCGGTCCGCCAACTTGTGGAGAATGAGTCAGGCGACCCATGGCAGTGGGTCGAACAGCGCCGTGAGGAATTATTCACAATCAATGCCCGCGGCCAGAACACGACGCATACCGATCCCGAGGGGAACCTGACAGTTTACGTCCGGTATCCCTACAGCGATCCCGAAGGCGACGGCCAGTTCGTTTCAGACACGGCCACCCGTAAACAATATGGCCGGGTCAAGGAAGTCCACGCCGACGCCGACCCCAACGACGTAATGAGCCTGGTGGGCGAAGATGGCGACCTGGCAGATTTTGTGATCGGCGTGTATCCCCGCAACAGCCGGACCAACACGCCCGATACATACCAGGATCTGGTGACTCGCTATCAGGGCATTCCCGGCGGAGTTGGTTGCAGCAGTTGCGGGTACGACCCCATGGGCAACGTGCTGTCGCAGACCGACCCGCGGGGCTTTACCACGACGTACTATCGCAACGAACTGGGCGAGGCGTACCGCGTCACGTCGCCGGCACCGTACAATAACCGCCAGGAGACATGGTTCGACGCCAATCGCAACGT
>CAIXUF010001091.1 GCA_903922535.1 Candidatus Hydrogenedentota bacterium | reverse complement strand
TAAAGGGCGGCTTTCAAGTCCGTGCAGATGGGCCCTTCATTGCCGTAACTCAGGCTCTTGTCAAAAACAAGGACCAGACGCGCCCGCTTTGTCGCCTCGCGCAACTCCTTATTCGGGAAAGGCCGGTAGACCCGCACGCCAATGACGCCGACGGCGATTCCCTCCTGCCGTAGTGCGTCCGCGGCCACGCTTGCCTCGCTGGCAAGGCTCCCGGCGGCGATCAACAACACCTCGGCATCGTCGGTGCGGTACTCCCAGAGCATGCCGCCGCAACTGCGCCCAAACACCCGCCCGTATTCTTTGTCGACGGCGACAATTGTCTCACGGGACTTTTCAAGCGTCTCTTCGAGGAGGTAACGCAGTTCCATGTAACCGTGGCACATGACGCCGCGCTCGTCGAGCCGCGGGTTGGCCAGGGTCACCTGGTTGATATTCTTGGGGTTCTCCGGGTCCAGAATCGTATGGGGCTTGTACGGGGGAAGGAACTGGTCCACCTGCTCCTGCGTGGGCGCTTCGACGGGCATGACGGTGTGGGAGAGAATATATCCGTCATAGCAGACCATAACCGGCGCGTAGACAGTCTCGGCGATTTTGTAGGCCTGGATGACCGTGTCGAGCACTTCCTGGTTGTTCCGGCAGAAGATCTGAATCCAGCCGGCGTCGCGCTGGGACATGGAGTCCTGCTGGTCGTTGAGCACGTTCCACGGGGCGGCCATGGCGCGGTTGACGCAGCCCATGACAATCGGCAGGCGCGCCCCGGCGGCCCAATGTATCACTTCACACATGTAGGCGAGGCCGTTTGCGCTGGTGGCGGTGAAGGCGCGCGCACCCGCGGTGGACGCGCCGATGCAGACGGACAGCGCGCTGTGCTCGCTTTCAACGTTGACGTATTCGGCGTTGAGTTCGCCCGATTCCGTATAGTGGGAGAGTATTTCCGTCACCGGCGACTGCGGGGTGATGGGATAGGCCGAGATCACCTGCACACGGCAGAGTTTCGCGCCCAGGGCCATCGCCTGGTTTCCGGTGATGATAAGAATCTTGCTGCCTTCTTGATGTTCCATATTGTTATAATGCCTCAAACTCGTCGCAAAATTCGCTGGATTCCATGCTGCTTTTTCCGTGTCTTTCCGTTCATTCTGTGGTCAGCGGCGCGTGCCTTCGCCCCTCTTCATTCAGCCTTTATCCTTCAGCCTTCATCCTTCAGAAAGTCGGTTTCCGGCACCATGGTTATGGCGTCCGCCGGGCAAACCTCCTCGCAGATTCCGCAGCCCTTGCAGTACTCCAAATCGATTTCGATGGGAACCCTCTTGTCGATTACCGCTTCGGGGCAGTAGGTCCAGCACTGCATGCAGACCATCTTGCCCGCCTTGGCCGCCCTGCATATCTCGTGGTCAACCACGGGGCGCGACGTGCGCCATTGCCCCGTGAGGCCCGCCTCGCCCCTGGTCGGGGAGGACATGGCTGAAGTGTGTCCGCAGTCTCGGGTGCCCATATTCATTGCCTCCGGCACGGCAGTAGCCGGGTCCGTTCATAGGTGAGCCTCGCGGCCTCAAAATTCCTGTCCGCCACACGGGGCTTGTATTTTTCCGCGAGGGTCTTTTGCACATTGTCCAATGCAATTATACCCGTGGCGCGCGCCACCGCGCCGAGCATGGCGGTGTTCACCATAATGGTTCCCGCGACAATCAGGTTTGCCTCTTTGGCCGCCGACGTGGCGTCGGCCGTGGCCACGCAAAACCTTCCGCCGCACTCAATCGCTTCAGGATCGCGCGGTGTGTTCACAATCAACCATCCACCCTCTTTCAAGCCTGCCATGGCGTCGCCGTATTCCAGCAGGGTCTCATCAAGCACGACCACCATGTCGGGAAACTCCACCTGGGAGAACATGCGCAGGGGGGTGTGTGACAGCCGCGAGGAGGCGGTGACGGGGGCACCGCGGCGCTCCGCGCCAAACGAGGGGGCCGAAGTGACGCCCTGAAAGCCCGACAGACAGGCTGCGTGCGCCAAATACTGGGCAGTGGTGATGGCGCCCTGTCCGCCGCGCCCGTGCCAGCGGACCTCACAAACGCCGTCGCGGGACGACAAGTCAAAGAATCCCATCTGCATTTTCCCGGGTGATACACCGTGCGACCGGATCGAAGCGTCCAGTCTTTTACTGCGCAACAAGTATAACACTGTGTCGCTTCGCATTCCAATTCGATTGAGAATGCGGCGTCTGCAATGTCTGCGGTGTATGCGGGGATTGGGCGGTCGAATGCTATTCTATGACGGCACCCCGGGTAACCAGAAGCCCATGTTTCGCGATTCTTGCATTTTGACGCGCTGCACACCCGTGATATACTTGCTTTATCAGTCAAACAGAGTGGATGAATACCCCAATGAGGAGCATTACTTACACCGCGACCGTCGGCGAGGATCGCAACGCGACCATTGCCTTGCCGAGTGATATTCTCCCGGGTGTGTATGATTTGCGCATCTACGTTGAAGAAAAGCAGCCGAAAGCTCTTCAGAATCCCTTTCAGGGACTTCCCACCGTGCATGCATGGGAGGGTCTGAAAGACGTTTCCTTGAGGCGGGAGGACATCTACGGCGACGAAGGTAGGAAGCCCGGTATTCATTGACACCAATGTGCTGGTCTATGCGGCGGTGGAAGACAGTCCCTTTCGGAGTCTTGCGTGCAAGGCCATGGATGCATGTTTCGCCTCGTCCGCCCCTGTCTGGATCAGTCGGCAGGTGTTGCGTGAGTACATGGCGGTCATGACGCGCCTGGGGTCAAGCGTTGCGGCGATCCCGATTGACACAACGGTAAAGCAGGTTTTGCATTTTCAGTCCGCATTCCAAATTGCCGAGGACGGGCCGTCCGTAACAGAGATTCTGCTGACGTTGTTGCAGGAAGTTCCGGTGTCGGGCAGGCAAATACACGACGCAAATATCGTCGCCACGGCGCTCGCCTACGGCATCCCCTGCATCCTCACGAACAATGTCGCCGACTTCGACCGGTTCTCACGTTTCGTTGAAATCATACCGCTGGAGAACTATAGGGTTTAACGGATCT
>CAIXUF010001090.1 GCA_903922535.1 Candidatus Hydrogenedentota bacterium | reverse complement strand
GGCGGCTTATCCCGATCTGGCGGTGTGGTCTTGGGACTTTGCTGATCCGGTTTACTGGTATGCGTACCACCAGCACGCGGACGGCGAGCCGTTTACTTTCGACGATCGCGGGGCTGGTGCGGACCGCCAGTATTCGCCGGACGGCGGGCAGTATCCGATGTTCATCGTTGGTTGCGATGCGGACGGCAATCCAGTGACGGAGCCGAGCAATGTTGTGGTGCCGCAAGATGCGGCGTTGCCGGTGAACCTAACGACCGGTCTGAAAAATTATTGGATGCTGGATGAAACGGAGGATCCCCGTTATGACCAAGGCCCGAATGCTTTGGATCTGACGGCGCTGAATTATCCGGTTGGGTCCACCGCCGGGAAGATCGGCAACGGAGCTTTGTTCAACATCTTCGACCAGGACGAAAATCTTCTCGGGGATAATGGTCTCTGCCTTGCAAGCCTGGACTGGTGGGACGCGTCCCAGGATTTCTCTGTAAGCTTGTGGTTCAACTTTACGCCGGGTTGTTACTCGATGATGGGGCTCTGCGCCATCGGTTACAACATGTGGTTGGCGGCTGTGAACACCGGCTATTTTGCTTTTCTCGTTGCCGATGGCGAGGGCGGGTATATGTCCCTGGCAACTTTCGATACTGAATCCGAACAAGATCCCGCGCCGCTTTTGGAGGGTTACTGGTATCACGTTGTTTTGACCAAGAGCGGGGATGATTACGCCCTTTATGTGTGCGGGTATTTGATGGCGTCGGGGTCGTTCACCAGTTGGGGACAGGAGGATTGTCCGCCGTTCTGTTTGGGTGGCATCAACGATGGCGGTTACCCGCTGAACGGCACCATGGACGAGGTTGGGCTTTGGCAGCGGGCGCTGTCGGGGGATGAAGTAAGTCAGCTTTACAACAATGGGGACGGGCTGGCTATGACGGAGTTCTGACGTTCCCGCAAACAAATAAAAATATGAATGCAATCAATGTGGTGAAAAAAACGGTGGTGGCGATGCCGGCCCGGACTGTGGACGTCGAGGTTTTGACCTGGCGGACTGTGGACGACGCTTTTAATCGTCGGCTGCGCATTGTGGTGAATGGCGCTGTGCCAATCACCGTCGAGGGCGCGGATTATGACGCGCTGGGCCAGTGGACTGATGCGAGCGTTAAAGCGGTGATTCTCGCGCGGTTGGAGCTCGTCGAGGCGATCTGACCGGGGTGGAAGTTGAAAAGCCTATGGCGCTGATACTCATCAAGGAAACTGGTGCCGGACTGGTGGACGCCAACTCTTACGCAGACGTGGCGGATGGCGACGCGTATCACCTGGGCCATCTCTACGCGACGGCCTGGACGGGCGCGACTTTGGCGAACAAGACCGCCGCGCTGGTGATGGCGTCGCGGCTGATTGACGCGGAGTTTCAATTCAACGGCACGCGCACGAACGCCGTGCAAGGGCTGCAATGGCCGCGTGCGAAGTGTCCCGAGCCGGACAACGTCCATGTGCCGATCTCGGTGCTGCTGCCGATTCCCTACGACTACGTTCAATATGACACCGTGCCGAAAGCGGTGGTGCAGGCGACATGCGAGATGGCGCGGGCGATGTTGATTGAAGATCGCACGGCGAATCCGCTGGGCGAGGGTTTGAAGTTCACCGGTTTGGGCGCGAATCAAACGTC
>CAIXUF010001089.1 GCA_903922535.1 Candidatus Hydrogenedentota bacterium | reverse complement strand
GGGCAACTTCCTTCGCCGTGATTGCCCGCTGCTTTCTGTAGGTTTCAGGAGCGAACCGAATGAACCAATCGTTGTAGAAGTCGATGGATTCCTCGACATCTGCCTTCCAAAGATGCGGTTTGTCGGCGTTAATTGGCATGGTCTAAATCAACGCTCCTAATTGCTGCTTGTTTGCACGCTTTCCCCTGAAAACCGCCCATTCCGCTCTTGTGCCGTCCTGCCCGTCATAATAACACAGTTCCACGGATTTGCGGGATTCTCCGAAGAAATGGGACACATGCCGCAATCCGCTTTCTACACCCGTTCCACCCAAACCCGCTCGGCACCGTCGCGTTTGTCGCCCAACGCCAGCCACGTCTCCAAACGTCCTTCACCGGCGGGGACTTGGGTTTCGGCGAAGGTGAAGCGACTTGTGTCCTTCCCCACGTCCTGTTTGAGTTCGACACCGTTGAGTCTGAACGCCGCCTCTCCCCCATCCGCGTTCTTGGGAAACTGCACGGTGATCCGATACCGGCCTGCCTCCGCGACCCGGACCTCCCACCACCCCACATTGCCGTCATGCCAGCTTTCGGTGCCGCGCCAGTCCTGCCGCGTCAGCACGGAAGGATTCTCATGCGCCGTACCGATCACAATGCGGGGCGGATCATATCCGCGCGTGGCGCTGACATCCTTGAACCATGCCTCGTATTCGCCCCGCAGCCGCTGAACGATGTCCGGATGATCGGCGGCGATGTCGTTCTTTTCAGCAGGGTCGCCCTCCAGGTCGTAGAGTTCCTTGCCGTTCACCAATTTGTACCGCTGCGTGACGGCCGCGCAGTTGTTGAACGTCTCGGGCACATCGCCCCGGTGCCACTGGAAGAACAGCGTCCGATCGGGCCAGTCCGGCTTTTCGCCCTTCAACAGTGGCCACAGGCTGCGCCCGTCCAGCCTCACTTCGGCGGGCGCGGTCGCACCGCAGGCGTCCAGCAGCGTGGGCAGCAGGTCGATGTGCGCCGCGAGCGCGGGAATCTCGCTGCCCGGCGTGATGACACCCGGCCAGCGCACAAAACAGGGCACGCGCAGGCCGCCCTCGTAGACCGTCCCCTTTTCGCCGCGCATGCCCGCGTTGTACCGGGGCGTTTTGCCGCAGGCGGGGCCGTTGTCGGTCATGAAAATCACGATGGTGTTGTCGGCGATCTTGAGCCGGTCCAGCGTGTCCAGCAACCGCCCCACGTTCTCGTCAATGTTGGCTATCATCCCGTAAATCCGGGCGGTCCGTTCGTCGACGCCCTGGTCCGCGTAGGGCTTCCAGTACCGGTCCTCCACCTGGGGCGGGTCGTGCGGCGCGTTGGTCGCGCAGTAGGCGAAAAAGGGCTGCGCCGCGTTGGCCTCGATAAACGCGACGGCCGCGTCGGTGAAGACATCGGTGCAGTAGCCCTTCGAGTGAAACTCCCTGCCGTTCTTCATGAGCACCGGATCAAAGTAACTGGTGTTGTCCGGCTCGGAGGGCTGGCAGATGCCGCCGCCCTTGTGCACCAGCGATTCTTGGAAGCCCTTGTCCATGGCCCGCATCGGGTAATTGTCGCCCAGATGCCATTTGCCAAAGATCCCCGTGCGGTAACCGCGCTCTGACAGCATCTCCGCCACCGTCACCTCGGCCGGGTCCATCATCGCGCGTCCCTGGTAGGTGTCAATGGCGCGGGTCCGGTAGTTGTAGCGCCCGGTCATCAGGCAGGCCCGCGTGGGCGTGCACACGGGGCTCACGTGGAACCGCGCAAAGCGCGCGCCGTCGCGGCACAGCGAGTCGATCCGGGGCGTATTGAGCACGGGATTGCCCGTGCAGCCCAGATCGCCGTAGCCCTGGTCATCGGTGAGAATGAACACAATGTTGGGCGGCCGTTCCCCGGCAAATGCGCCCTCCGGCAAGGCAAATACCGACGCGGCCGTCGCGGCCCCGGCCCGTTTCAAGAAAGTCCTGCGGCTCTGAAGGAACATGGCGGTCTCCTCGGGTGTTCTGTGTCAGGGTAATAATGCCGTGATTGGACGGTATTTACAAGCGTGAGATTTCCGTCGGCAGCCTGCCCGGAGGTTAACCTAAGCTCCGGGTGGAACGTTATAATCCGGCAACGATAACTTCGGGAAGCCTCGGGCTTCGATGTGGAGATTGTTTGAACTCTTCCCCCAGCCCCTATTCGCCTTCGCAGCAACTCACCCTTGCCGTGCTTCCGTCCATGGCCGCAGTTGCCATCAGGTCTCTCCTGCTGACCTGCCAGTGGCAGGTCAGCGGCAGGGAATACTGGGACGCAGCCATCAGCGATCAAGGCCGCGTCATTATTGCGATGTGGCACGAATCCATTGCGTTTGCCTCCTATTATTTCCGGAAGGAGGGGTTCTGCGGGCTTTCCAGCCAAAGTTTCGACGGCGAGATTGCCGCCCGCCTGGTCTGTGCCTTTGGCCACACTGTTGTCCGCGGTTCCACCACACATGGCGGCTCTGCCGCCCTTCACGCCATGGCTGAGGTCCTCCAAAGGGGGAAAAACGTGACCCTCACCCTCGACGGACCGAAAGGACCGCGCCACTTGGCAAAACCCGGCGTGGGCATCCTGTCCGCGCGGACCCAGGCGCATGTCATTCCCGTCGCCTTCGGCGCCGAACCGGTCCACCACCTCAAATCGTGGGACCGCTTCCCCATTCCGCTACCCTTTGCCCGCGTCTACGTTCAAATCGGCCCGGCGATCCCCCCGCCCGAAAACGACTCCCGCGAGAACGTCGAGGCGGCCCGCCTTCAGACGGAATTCACCCTGAACTCCCTGCATGACCGCATTCCGTACGCCGCGCCCGTGGCAATTCCGGAACATTAACGGCAGCAGCCCCTTCCTGCACCTGTCTGCAAATGCGGCCCCCCGCGCCCGATTCGCATTCATCCGTCCCGCTCGCCTATTATTTTCCCGGCCTTCTCCTGTCCAACCATTTCGGATACCCACAATGAATGACCTGAACCTTTCCATGTTTCGCGCCTATGACATCCGAACGGATGCAACGCCGCTGACCGACGCGCTCGCGGCGCGCCTTGCCCGCGCCGAGGCCGTCTATTTCCGCGAAACGCTGGGCGCCGCGGGCGTGCTGGTGGCGCACGATGCGCGCAGCACGGGGCCGCGCTACCTTCAGCTTGCGGCGGGCGAATACGCCCGCGCCGGTCTGCGGGTCACCGTGGTGCCGGGCGTGTGCTCCACATCGATGTTCTATTTCGCCGCCATGACACACCCGGCGCTTGCCGCCGTGATGTTCGGCGCGTCCCACAACCCGGCAAACGACACGGGCCAGAAGATTCTCGGCCCGGGCGTGCGGCCCATTGCCGAGCATATCGGGCCGCAGGGCGGACTCGACCGCATCAAGGAACTGTACATGGAGGGCGCGTCCCCGCCCCGGGGGCAGGGCAGTATCACGGCCTACGACCCCACCGAGGAATACATCGCCTACAGCATGGACCTGGCCGGAGTGACGCCGGACTCGCTGAAGGGGCTACCGCTGATGCAGGACTACCTCAACGGCGCGGCGGGCCGCGAGATGATGCTCGCGTTCAGCCGTGCCGGGGCCGCGCTCCTGCCGCTGCATTTCTCCGCGGACGGGCGCTTTCCGCTGGGCGATCCTAACCCGGTGAAGGCATCCGTCATCCGCGAGGGATTGGAAACGCTGGCGGCGGGCAAATTCACGCTGGGAATGTTCTTCGACGGCGACGGCGACCGCATCGACTTTTACCGGGGCGACGGCGCCTATCTGTCGTCCAGCTTTGCCTACGCGGCCATCCTTCCCGAGATCAAGAAGCATTTCCCCGGCGCGGGCATGGGCGTCTACGCCGATCTCAAGAGCAATCCCCTCGCGCTGATGGAGATGGCACGCTGCGGCGTGTCCGTGTCGGTCATCCGCAACGGCCACTCGCAGATCAAGAACGCCATGTTCGAGAATCCGGCCCAGTTCGGCACCGTCGAGGAGTCCGCCCATTACTACGAGGCCTTCACCCACGGCGGCCGGCGCTACTGCACCGAAAACACGCTCTACATGGCGCTGCTGGCCGCGCGCGCCTGGCAGGACAGCCCCGAACGCTTTGATCACATGTTTGAACTGCAGGCACGCACCGCACGTGCGCGCGAATGGGGCTACAAGTTCCCCAACGACGAACAGCGCACCGGTGCGCTCGACGCCGTGCAGGCCCATTTCGAAACCAAGGGCGCCAGCGCACTGAGCCGCATGCCCAACGGCTACGACCTGGAGGCCACCATGATGCGCCGCGGCCTGCCCTTCAGCATCAAGGCAGACACGGCCACCGCGGCCGACTGGCTGCAGGTGTGCCAGCGCATCTCGCAAAGCGAGAACGGCCTCGCCCGCTGGGAGGTCGTCGCCGCCGAGGCGGACATCGCCGCCGAAGCCAAGCGCGACATCACCACCATCGTCCAGCGCTTCGGCGCAAGTGAAGAGTACCAGGGTTAGAGGACTGAAACCATGGACGGTATGGACGAAATGGACATTATGGACGTGATGGACGAGGCGCAATGAACGGAGACGCAAAAAAAAATCTGCGAATCTCGTTTTGCTCCCTCCCGTCCCGCCAGTCCATGCCGTCCATGCCGTCCATGCCGTCCATATCGTCCATATCGTCCATATTGTCCATATTGTCCATTTCGTCCATGCGGTCTGAGCCCACATGCCGCTTTTCTTGCTGAGACATTCCTCTGCTTATTGCCCAACCACCAAAAAGGCAGCCATGAAACTCCACCCCGTGCTGAAAACAGTCCTTCTCCTGCTCCTCCTTTGCACGGCCGCAAACGCCGCTCCCAGCGCAACCGATCTCGCGGCGCAATTCTCCACGCCGCCCGATGCCGCGCGGCCCTGGGTGTACTGGTTCTGGATCGACGGCAACATCACTCGCGAAGGCATCACCGCGGACCTCGAGGCGATGGCGCGGGCCGGTATCGGCGGCGTGCTCATCATGGAGGTGGCCCAGGGTACCCCCACCGGTCCCATCCCCTTTGCCAGCCCGCAGTGGCGTGACCTCTTCAAGCACGCCGTGACCGAGGCGGACCGCCTCGGCCTGGAAGTGAACATGAACAACGACGCGGGCTGGTGTGGCAGCGGCGGGCCCTGGAACACGCCCGAACACGCCATGCAAAAGGTCGTGTGGACAGAAACAGCCGTCGAGGGTCCACAGGCCTTCGCAGGCACACTGCCGCAGCCACAGGCCGTGGCGGATTTCTACAAAGACATCGCCGTGCTGGCCTTCCCCACGCCGGACGGAGAAACGGTGCGCATGGCCGATCTGTCCCCTACACTGAGCACCAGCGCAACCGAACCGGGGCTCGATCCCGCCCTGCTGATCGACGGCAATCCCGGCACAACCGTTTCGCTGCCCAAGCCCACACCGCAGCACGCACAATGGATTCAGTTGGAATTCGCGCAGCCCTTCGAGGCGCGCACCGCCACACTCGCCGTGCCCGAAGGGCAGGGCAAACTCCATGCGCGCATCCAGGCATCCGACAACGGTCAGCAGTTCCGCACCATCAAGGAATTTGAGTTTGCCCCGGCCGGTCCGTCCACCAGTTTTCCCGCCACTGCGGCCAAGTTCTGGCGCTTTGAAATCACCAACCTCGACTCGCGCGCCGAAAAGCTGGTGCTGGGCGAACTGCGGCTGGGCGCCGAGTACCACATCGAGAACGTGGACGGCAAGTCGGGACGGGTCTGGCAGTTCGCCGGCCTGCCCACACGCGAAACCGGTCCGCCCGCACAGTTCGCCGTCGCGCGCGACAAAATCCTTGACCTGTCCGACAGAATGGCGGCCGACGGCAAACTTGCGTGGGATGCGCCTCCGGGAAAGTGGACGGTCATCCGCTTCGGTCACACCACCACCGGCGCGCGAAACGCCCCCGCGCCCGCCTCGGGAACCGGTCTGGAATGCGACAAGCTGAGCAGGGAAGCGGTCGAGGCGCATTTCAACGGCCTCATGAAGAAGCTCATCGACGACTGCGGCCCGCTGGTGGGCAAAGACGGCAAGGGCCTGACGATGACCCACATCGACAGTTGGGAGGTCGGTTCGCAAAACTGGACGCCCAAGTTCCGCGAGGACTTCCTCCAGCGCCGCGGCTATGACCCGCTGCCGCTGCTGCCAATCCTGACGGGACGGGCCGTCACCAACGCCGAGCTGTCCGAACGCTTCCTGTGGGACATGCGCCTCACCATCGGCGAACTGGTCGCCGACAATTATGCGGGACACCTGCGCTTACTAAGCAACGCCAACGGCATCAAACTGTCCATCGAGGCCTACGGCGACTGCGTCTTCGACAACCTGGTCTATGCCGGCCGCGCCGACATGCCCATGAGCGAGTTCTGGATGGGTGGCGGCGCGATGCAGTTGGGCAAGACCATGTCCTCGGCAGCCCACACCTACGGCCACCCCATCGTCCCGGCGGAAAGCTTCACCGCCGCCGAAGAAAGCGGCCGCTGGAAACAGCACCCCTGGTCCATCAAGGCCTTGGGCGATCAGTCCTTCTGCGAGGGTGTCAACCGCTTCGTGTTCCACCGCTACGCCATGCAGCCCTGGCTCGACCGCGCACCCGGCATGACCATGGGCCCCTGGGGCCTGCATTACGAGCGCACCGAAACCTGGTGGAACATGAGCCGTCCCTGGCACGAATACCTGGCGCGCTGCCAGTACCTCTTGCAGCAGGGACGCTTTGCCGCCGATGTGGCCTACTGCATCGGCGGGGGCGCGCCCAACGACGCCGTGCCGCGCGCCAATCTGAACCCGCCCTTGCCCGCCGGGTACGATTTTGACTCCGCCACCGAAGAAATCACAATGCAGATGGAAGTGCGCGACGGTCGGTTGACGCTGCCCTGCGGCATGCAATATCGCGTGCTGGTGCTCCCCACCAGCGACCGCATGACCCTCGGCCTGATGCGCAAGGTCAAGGCGCTGGTCGAGGCGGGCGCCACCGTCATCGGCACGCAGCCGGACCGTTCGCCCAGCCTGGCCGGATACCCCGGTTGCGATGAAGAAATCCATAGAATCGCCGCCGAACTGTGGAACACAGATCCCGGCAAGAAACACGTGCTCACGAACGTGACGCTGGAGAAAGTGCTCACGGGTATGGATCTGCGGCCCGACTTTCTCAGCAGGCCGCGGCTGCGCTACATTCACCGCATTCTGGACGGGACCGATGTCTACTTCGTCGCCAATCCGCAGCCCTATGCCGTCGACACCGTGTGCGGCTTCCGCGTCACCGGCATGCAGCCCGAACTGTGGCATCCCGACACGGGCAAAACGGAATTCGCCGCGGTATATGAGGACAAGAACGGCACAACAAACCTGCCGATTCGTCTGGACCCAAACGGTTCGGTCTTCGTTGTCTTCCGCAATGCGCCAACGACGGAGGCCATCCGGTCCGCGGCGCGCGAGGGAGTCGAGTTCCTGCCCGGCGCGGATCTCCTGCCGAAAATCAGCGTGGACAGGGCCGTGTACGGCGTGCTGGAAGACCCCGCCCTGACGCGCGACGTGCGCGCCGAGTTGCAGCAGAGGATTGACGACGGCGCACGCCAGGTCAGGGTCATCCAACTGGCGCAGACCGGCGACCCCGCCAACCTGAAGGTCAAAACACTCGTGGTCGAATACACCGCGGGCGACCAGCACATCACCGTCAGCGGCCGCGACGGCGACACGGTGGAACTGCCCGACTACGCGCCGAAAGTGACCGTCACCAACGCGCGCTACGGCGTGCTGGCAGACCCGGCATCCACGCGCGACGTGCGCGAAAAGGCGCAGCATCTTGTGGAAACGGGCGTGTACAGCTTCCCCGTTACCCGCATGGCCGAAGGCGACGACCCCGCGCAGGGCGTGGTGAAAACGCTGGAAATGGAATACACCATCGACGGAAAGCCCGCAAAGGCCACCGGCACGGATTCGGACTCGATCACGCTGGCCACGCCGCCGGTGGTGGAAAAGGACCCTGTCGGGCGGGTGTGGTACGACGAACAGGGCAGGCTGATCCTCGAAGCCTGGCAGTCGGGCGTCCACAAACTGAAAACAGCCTCGGGCAAAACGTTGAACTGTCATGTGGCGTCACAACCCGCGCCGTTTGAAATCGCGGGGTCCTGGGAGCTTGCATTCCAACCCGGCATGGACGCCCCGGCAAAGACCACTTTTGACAGGCTCATCTCCTGGAGCGACAGCGACAACGATGCCATAAAACATTTCTCCGGCTCCGCCACCTACACCAAAACCTTCACGCTGCCCGCGGGTTTTCCCGACGGGGACGCGCGCCTCTACCTCGACCTCGGCGACGTGCAGGTCATGGCCCACGTGAAACTCAACGGCAAGGACCTCGGCATCCTTTGGAAGCCGCCTTTCCGCCTGGACATCACGGACACGGTAAATACCGGCGACAACACGCTGGAAGTCGATGTGGTCAACCTGTGGGTCAACCGGCTCATCGGGGACGAGCAGTTGCCGGAAGACTGCGACCGCAACGCGGACGGATCCCTCAAGACTTGGCCGCAGTGGCTGCTCGATGGAAAACCCAGCCCGACAGGCCGCCACACCTTCACCACCTGGCGCCTCTGGAAGAAAGACTCGCCGCTCGTGCCGTCGGGCCTGCTCGGTCCGGTAAAGATTGTCGCCTCGCAGCGAATTGCCGTGTAGCGGAACAAAGCCATGTTTCAACGACCGCGATCAATCGGAATGCCTGTTCTGGTGCCGCCCACCGGGAGCGCCGGCGTCCCGCCGGCTCCGGGACCTCCACGAACGCCGTCGCAATGCATCCAGCCGTTCATCCCGTGCCTCCAAGCCCCGCCGAAAGGCTCTTCCATGACGCAAAAACAGCTCCTTTTCTCCACGCCATTCATCCTCGCCCTCCTCGTCTTCCTGGCCCCGTGCCTCCCGGCCTCCGCCGCCGAACCGGCAAAACTCCCCTGGGACACCGGGACGCTTTTTCAAACGCCCAAGAGCGCCCCCGCCGAAGGATTCTCCGAGGAGGGCGTCTCGGCGCTGTTCTATGACGGCGTGCCGTACATGGGCGCGCCCACCCGCGTGTTCGCGTGGTACGGCGTGCCGAAAACGGAGCCGGGCAAAAAAGTGCCCGCCATGGTGCTGGTGCACGGCGGCGGCGGCACCGCCTTCGCCGCATGGGTGCGCCTCTGGACCAGCCGCGGCTATGCGGCCATCGCGATGGACACCTGCGGCTGCGTGCCGCGCCGCGAAAACAACAAGTGGGAGCGCGACGCGCAGGGCGGCCCGGACTGCTGGCAGGCATTCGGATTCGGCTGCATCGATCTGCCCGTCACCGACCAGTGGACCTATCACGCCGTGGCCGATGTCATGCTCGCCCACTCGCTCATCCGCTCCTTCCCCGAAGTGGACGCGGATCGCACCGGCATCACGGGCATATCCTGGGGCGGCTACCTGACCTGCATCACGGCGGGCGTCGATGAGCGTTTCAAGTGTGCGGTCCCCGTCTACGGCTGCGGCTTCCTGGCCGACAATTCTGGATGGCTCAATAATTTCAAGAGCATGGGCCCGGAGAAAACCGCCAAGTGGCTGGGCCTGTGGGATCCGTCGGTCTATCTGCCCCGCGTCAAAATGCCGACGCTCTGGGTGGACGGCACCAACGATGTTCCCTATCCCATGGACTCGCTGCAGAAGTCCTACCGCCTGCCGAAGGCCCCGCACACCCTGGCCATCCGTCCCCGCATGCCCCACGACCACGGCGGCCCCGGGGAGAACCCCGAGGAAATCCACGCGTTTGCCGACAGCTTTCTCTGCGGCGGCACGCCGTTGGCAACCATCACGAAACAGGGCCGGGACGAACGCACGGCCTGGGTGGAATACGCCGCGAAGACACCCGTCACCAAGGCCGAGTTGCACTACACCAAGGCCGCGGGCGATTGGAAGGACCGGCTCTGGGAATGCGTCCCGGCGCAATTGGGCGAAAAGGCCCACCGCGCCACAGCAACACTGCCGGAGGGCGTGACGGTCTACTACATGAATCTCACCGATGAGCGCAATCTAATCGTAAGCAGCGAACACGAGGAACTGCCCGCGAAATAGACCCCTCTGCGACCGCTGCGCCGCCACGTTGAACCACAAACGGCCCCCGACTTCAGGGAGAATCTTCCGAAGCCATAAAAGCCATGGACTTCACGAAAAAGAATGGATACAAATCCAAATCATCCCCCGGGTCAAGTCCAACCCATCCATACTCTCCACGCAGCCCACACCGCCCACGCAGCCCACACCGCCCACACCGCCCACACCGCCCACACCGCCCACACCGTCCATAGAGTCCATAGAGTCCATGCCGTCCATATCGTCCATGCGTCCATGCCGTCCATAGAGTCCACGCACACAGGAACTTTTGTGTGACCAGGCACATGGACCGTTTGTGTTTTGCCCGGATACCCCAACGGGGGTTATGGAGCAAAGCCCGGGGTTGGCCGAAGTCACGCGAAAG
>CAIXUF010001088.1 GCA_903922535.1 Candidatus Hydrogenedentota bacterium | reverse complement strand
GCTTCAGCAACCGGTCCTTTTCGTTCCAGTGCACGCGCACGTGCACCTCAATCTCGGTTCCGTGCTTGGGCAGTTTGTAGGTGAGCACCAGGAACGAGTCGCCGTAGCCAAGCAATGCCTCAACGACCGTGCGCACGTCGCCATCCTCAACCACATGCACGGCCTCCAGGGGTGTCGCGCCGAGACCGGCCACTTCGCCGGCCTTTTCCGGCGTGAGCGGCGTGAAGCTGCCGGCGATGTCGCGCCACTTGTTGTAGCGCATGCCCCAGGGATCTGCGTCGTCCATCATCACCAGCGGCAGGAACGCGCCGGGACGCACGCAGTCGCGCCCGTCGACGGCGAGTTTGTCCACCAAGCCCGTGGCGGTGTTTATGACCACCTCCAGGGTGCCGTTGTTGAAGCGCAGGACGCCGTTTTCCGACCGCACCGTCGGCGCGGGTTTTGCGGGCAGCACCTGCTCCAGCGTGCAGTCAAAGCGGTTCATGGTGCAGGGTGCCAACTCGGCCTCAAACACGACGCGCTTGCGCCAGTCGAGGTTAATGTTTCCCTGCTGCTGTTCGCACTGGCAGGGGATGGTCGCGCCGTCGCGGCGCACGACGGGCATGGTGTACTGCTCCTCCCAGTGGGCGTCGGGCAGATTGAACTCCACCTCAAACGCGCCGCGCACAGGATAGGGATGGGGATTCCATGCCAGGACTGGAATGGTGTTTTCCTCCGCCTTGGGCTGGCCCGAGGCCAGCGCAAAGAAGCGGCGCGCCCGCTCGCGTGAGGCGATTTCGAGGCCGTGGTCAAACAGCCGGAGCGCGGCGTCCTCCACCGGTTGGATGGACGAGCCCGGTAGAATGTCATGAAATTCGCCCATGAGCAGGTCGTAAAAGGCGGCGTCGAGATCAGGGTATGCGGCCAGCCCGGCCAGTTCGGCGGCGCTCGCCGTCTTTTCGAGCATGTACAGCTCGTTTTCGAGCAGCCGGTGCTTTTGCTTGATGCGCACCTGGGAGGTGTAGCAGCCCACGGCCCAGGGGTTGATGGGCGCGGCGTGTCTCTCCAGCGGCTTGCCGCTTTCGCGCACCTCGCGAAAATACTGCTCCGGTGTCGCGTGAACGATTTCCACCTCCTTGGTTTCGGCGATGAGCGCGGTCACCTCGGCCAAGTCCTTGTGCGAGGGACCGCCGCCATGGTTGCCGACGCCCCAGAGCATCAGCCCGATGTCGCGGTCCTTCTGGTCACGCAGAAAGGTTTCTGTCTTCTCGCGGGCCTTGCCCAACTGCGAGTTGTACCAGGCAAGGAAGCGGTGCCCCTGCACCTCCGACCCGTCATAGCCGACCCAGATGAAATCCGCATCGGGCAGCGGGCAATCCTCCTGGGCCGGACGGCCGAAGAGATAAGAATCGTAGCCAGACTTCTTCAGCACCTGCACGAGGCCGCGCGTGTGGCCGAAGGGATCGAAGTTGATGGCCGTGGTTGGCGTCACGCCGAACTTCTCCCCGAAATAGCGGCGGCCCGCGAGAATCTGCCGCACAAACGACTCGCCCGAGGGCATGTTGCAGTCGGGCTGGAGAAACCAGCCGCCCATGATGTGCCAGCCTCCGGCGCGCACCAGTTTCTGGATGCGCGCAAAGAGTTCCGGCTCATAGGTCTCCACCCACTGGTAGAGAATCACCTCGTTGTGGTTGAAAATGAACGCATCGTATTTCTCGCAAAGATCCGCGGCGGTGCGAAAGGTAGAGAGCGTCTCGGCAGCCCCCTCCTCCCACTCCCACAGCCATACGGGGTCCAGGTGGGCATTGCAGAGCAGGTGCAGGCGTTTCATGCGTGAAGTCCTTGTGATTGGCGGTTTACTGCGGGGACGAGGAGATTCTAAGGATTTGGGCACGGCAATGCCAGATTACTTTTGTGCCTGAGCAGGGTCCTTGACCATGCGCCAAATATGGTGCATGCTGTGATCATCGTTAGGTAAAACCGGAGAGAATAGCCATGAAAAAAGCAGAGAACGGCCGAATCGGCTCCTCTTTCGATGATTTCCTGGCGGAGGAAGGCCTGCTAGACGAACGCGAGGCGCGCGTCATCAAGGAAATCCTCGCCATGCAGGTAAATGAGGCGATGACGGCAGAGGGCATTTCCAAGTCCGAAATGGCCCGCCGCATGCACACAAGTCGTCCCGCACTCGACCGTCTGCTGGATGCCACAAACACCTCCGTAACGCTGCACACGCTGCAACGGGCAGCCGCAGCCGTGGGCAAGCGGCTTCATCTGGAAGTTGTCGAGGCGAAGTAGAACGCGCGAAGATACTCCGCCCTATTCACCCTGCCTGGTGTACCCGGCCGCGCAGGGGTCGGTCCAAAGCCAGTGCGTGCCCCACCGCCGCCGGGGCCAGCCCGATCAGGTTGATTCCACGGTCCACGGTGGCGCGAAAGATGGTTTCCATGTTATTAAGCTCGGGCTGGCTGATGTTGACGGCGCTGACGCCGTCCATCACCGTCAGCAATTCGAGAAAATGGTCGCCGCGCCCGCAGAAGTGCACCGCACCGCCGCAAAACTCGCGGAGCAGCCGCTGGTCGTGGGGCACGACAAACTCGCGGATCATGTCGGGCGACAGATTCGTACACGAGTCCTCGCGCAGGAAGATGGCCCCCTTGATCAGCATGCCCCAGTGCGGATTGCAGCCAAAATGGAACGGGCACACCCCCTCCCAGGCGTGGAGGAACTCACAGTAGGTCTGCGTGACCAGTTCGAGCAGCGCCTTGACCCGGTCGGGCTGCTCGATGAGCGCGCAGAAAAGCGTGCTGCCCCACAGCAGCTCGCACAGGTCCATCGGCCCCTGCGTGTCGGGATGGTACACCTGCACAAACTGCCCAATCTTGGGCCATGCGGCGCCAATCTCGCGAAAGCGCGCGCCCATGCCGAGCGCGCGGCCGCCGAGCGCGCCGAGCACGTCGGGCACGCCGCCGTCCAGGAGCCGCAGCACGCCGTCCTCCCCGAGCGGCCAGTTGGTGGGCAGTGTGTCGGTCTCCCCGGGCATGATGAACAGTTTCGCGCCGAACAGCGAGGGAACGATGGGTGTGCCGTAGTTGGCGCGCACCTGGAGCAGATTGCCGCCGCCG
>CAIXUF010001087.1 GCA_903922535.1 Candidatus Hydrogenedentota bacterium | reverse complement strand
CATAACCCATAGTCTGGATTGTCGCGAGCAAGAGATTGCTTTGCTGCGCTCGCAATGACGGTGTTCTTTTCTTTTTCCGTGTCGTTCCGTTTTTTTCGTGGTTAGGTTCTTTTTCTAGTTCGGAGGTGACTTTATGCTTCATGATCCCAGCCACTACACGCCGCCGCCCATCGCGGAGCCCATCCATCTCTCCCAGCGGGATATCGACATTCTACGCGCGCTGGCCTCCGAAGTGGCGGTCCTCGCCGCGCTGCCTGTCCACAAAGAGAAGGCCGCGCTCTGGACGCGGCTCAACGACCTCGACAGTGTCCGGCCCATGGTGTGGATCAACGAGATCTGCTGGAACGAGATGAACGTTGACGACGAGTTGACGCTGCGCACGGAACATCCCTGGGCGCAGGATCAGGAGCGCGAACTGCGCCGGACAATCTACCAGTGGCGGCACCTGCCCGGTGACATGGTGGTGGACGATTTCCTGACCTGTCCGCTGGCCGTCCACAGCACCGACTTTGGGATTGTCGAGGATGTGGATGTCGTCAAGACCGACGACACCAACGACATCGTGTCACGCCATTTCAACATCCAGATCAAGGAACCGGGGGATATCGAGAAGATCAAGATGCCGCAGGTCACGCACAACGCGGCCGCCACGGAAATCCGATACCAGGCCATGTGCGACGTGTACAAGGGCATCATGCCGGTGAAGAAGGCCGGGCAGACGCACATTTGGTTCACGCCGTGGGACTACCTCATCCGCTGGTGGGGCGTGCAGGAGGCGATGGAGGACCTCATCCTGCGGCCCGACATGGTTCACGCGGCGGTGGACCGCATGGTGGATGCATGGATGGTGGAACTGGACCAGTTTGTCGAGCAGAACCTGCTCTCGCTCGACAACAACAACACGCGCGTCGGATCCGGCGGTTATGGCTACACCAGCCAATTGCCCGGCACCGACTACGATCCCGACCACGTGAAACCGCGCAACATGTGGGGTTGCTCCAACGCGCAGGCCTTCTCCGAAGTCTCCCCCGAAATGCATTGGGAATTCGCCATTGCCCACGACCTGCGCTGGCTGGAGCGCTGGGGCATGGTCTATTACGGCTGCTGTGAGCCGCTTGACGGCAAGCTGGACATCCTGCGGCGCATCCCCAACCTGCGCAAGATTTCCGTCAGCCCCTGGTGCAAACCGGAGCGCGCCATCGGCGGCATCGGCCGCGACTACGTCATCAGCCACAAACCCAGCCCGGCCATTCTCGCCGAATCAAACTGGGATGCCGATCAGGCACGAAAGAACATCCGCGCATTCCTCGACAAGACCGAGGGCAACTGCCATGTCGAACTGATCATGAAGGACATCTCCACGGTTCGCTACCATCCCAAGAACCTCTGGTCCTGGGCAGCCATCGCCATGGAAGAGGCGGAACGCATGGGAAACCGCTGACATGAAAGGCTTAACCGTTCGGCGTCTTGCGATTCCGCTGTTGATCGCGC
Source organism: Candidatus Hydrogenedentota bacterium (assembly GCA_903922535.1). The sequence goes on along the minus strand of CAIXUF010001087.1, from coordinate 19,290 downwards.
TGGCACTGACGGGGTGCGCCTGCCCGGCACCGTTCAAGGTGCCCGTGGTGTCCGGCTCCGATTTCACCTTCTTCGTTGCCGCCGACACCCATTATGGCCAGTCGCAGTGGGACAACAATGAGGCCGGCAACAAGGCCAACATCGACTGCATGAACACACTGCCGGGGACGCCGTACCCTGCCGAGGCGGAAGCGGGCGCCGTGGCTGCCCCCGTGGGCGTGCTGGTGGTGGGAGACCTCACCGACAGCGGCGAGCGGCTCAACTGGATTGGCTATTGGGTGCTCCACCGTCATGACGGGTTCCGCGATGACTTTGGCATTGGCGGCAAGGGCCGAATCAAGTATCCCGTTTTCGAGGCGTACGGCAACCATGACATCACCAGCGGACGCACCGTGGTGATGAACGGAATCAAGGATCGCAACCGGCATCGCGACGGACTGCGCCTCTCGACCGACGGACTGCACAGTTCGTGGGATTGGGGCCGGGTTCATTTCGTCAACCTGAACCTCTACCCCGGCGGTCCCGGTTCGGCCAACGACAGCCTCGCCTTCCTGAAGGATGACCTGGCACAGCGGGTGGGCAACAGTCACCGTCCCGTCATCCTGTTTCACCATTACAGCTTCGATTCCTTCAGTTGCGAGGACCGGTGGTGGACCGAACCGGAACGGGACGCCTATTACGACGCTATAAAGAACTACAACGTCATCGCCATCTTCAACGGCCACAACCACGACCAGCAGCATCTCCAATGGCACGGCATTGACGCCTTTATCGCGGGCAAGGCGGCGGATGGAAACTTCCTCGTGGTCCATGTCACGGCAGACAAGATGGTGGTCGCCGGCCGCACGCACCAGGGCTGGGGGGAGCACTGGAGCAAGGCCGTCGCACGATGACGCGGCCTCCGTATGCTTCTCTCCCAACTCGCAGGGCGCGGAGACACGGAAACAACCAAAAGGGTGTCGCATGAAGAAGTGCTTCTTGCTGTTCGGTATGACCCTGGTGCTGCTTTCCGGCTGTCCCGTCTACCCGACGTTCACCTACCCCTACGACAACCTGGTATGGAATCGCGAGAACGCGGCTGCGGACAACGGCAAGACCGACACGGGTCCATGGTTTGAGTGGTGGTATTACAAGGTGGTTCTGCCGGACACGGGCGACGCATTCTACTTTCTCTATGGCGTTGTCAATCCGTGGGACACGGCAAATTCCGACCCGGCCAGCCGCTCTTATGTCGGCTTCGGCAGTTTCGCCGAAGGGATTACAGTCACGCAGAACTACGCGGTTGCGGACTTTCAGGCGTCCTACGACAAGACCGACGTTGCCATCGCGGATCAGAAGGCCACCCGCCACGCCATTGCCGGGCACGTATTCGACGGGGTGACGAACGCGTCCTGGAACATCACCATCGACAACCAGTGGGATTTCAACGCCATGGGCTGGGCGATGTTCGTGCCCGACCTGACGAACATCGCGTGGTATCCGGCGCAGGCCTCGGCGCTGTTTAGCGGAACCGTCGTCTGCAACGGAAAGACCTATGTGTTCGCGGACGTCCCCGGCTATCAGGACCGGAACTGGGGCCGCAACTTTCCCGACTGGTGGGCCTGGATCACGGCCAACCATTTTGACGGCCATCCTGACACGGCCTTTGCCGCAGGCGGCGGGCTGCCCCGGGTGCTCGGCTTGTTCGAGCCGATGTCCGGGCTGGACATGGGCCTCAAGCACGACGGGGTCGAGTACAACTGGCGGCCCAACGACGGGGATTTCCAGCGCTTTAGCATCGACTTTGGCACTTGGAGAATCCAGTCCATCAACCGGCAGGGCTACATGATCAACATTGAGGCCAGGGCGCCGTGCGATTCGTTCATGGACCTCGTCTTTCCCACGCCGCAGAACGAGTTCTTCAACGATTTCGAGACGCTGACCGGAACGGTGACGCTCCGGCTGTACAAATTCGAAGGGCTGGACTTGCGTCTTCTGGAAACGCTGCACTCCGACTTCGCGGGTATCGAGTACGGCAGCGCAACCGCCACGGCGCTGGACTGCCATGAGGCCGACACCAAGGTGCTTTACGAAAGTTTCCCGGTAAAGGGAATTGACAGGACGGCGCGCTGAAACAAACACAGGGCGATTCCGGTCAAACAAGCAAATATGCTATTCTGTGCGGCGGTGTGAACCCCACCTGAAACAACACGCGCCTTGGGCGCGAAACCCGAAAGAGGAGACTGTACGATGGATCGACGCGGATTCCTGATGAGTTCTTTGGCGGCCGGCGCCGGCGCGGCCATGCTCGGAAAAATGCCCCTTGCCGCGGCGGCCCCGACGGGCCCCTTCTCCGCGCTGCCCATCCGGATGTCCGTGCCCATCGACACTTTTGAGGGCACCACGGACCAGAAACTGGAGCAGGTCGCCAAGTGGGGTTTCCCCGCCTATGAGTGGCTCGGACCGGAGGGGGACTTTGACGCGATCCGCAAGAAGGCCGATTCGCTGGGCCTCGAACTGAGTTGCATGGTCGGCGCGGGCGCCATCGCCCCCGGCGGCATGGTCCAGCCGAAGGATCACGACGAGATAATAAAGCAGTTCAAAGAACGGGTCGAGATTGCCAAGAGGCTCAACTGCAAACACCTCGTCGGCCTGAGCGGCAACGAGCGCAAGGACGTGCCGCGGGAGAAGCAGACCGAGGCCGTGATTGAATGCCTGAAGAAGCTGGCGCCGATTGCGGAGAAGAACGACGTCATCATCGTGATGGAGGCGCTCAACATCCTGGTGGACCACAAGGGCTACTTCATGGCGCGCACGGACCACACGATGGAGATCTTGAAGGGAGTAAACAGCCCCAACGTCAAGATGCTGTTCGACATTTACCACCAGCAGATCACCGAGGGCAACGTGATTCGCAACCTCACGGAAAACATCGACCGCATCGGCCATTTCCACGTGGCCGACAACCCCGGCCGCAAGGAGCCGGGCACGGGCGAACTGAACTACACGAACATCTTCAAGGCCATCGCGGGCACAGGCGCGAAATTCAAGGGTTTCGTCGCGCTCGAGTGCGGGTCCTCCACCAAGAACAACGAGGACATTCTTAAAGCCACACGGGCCTGCTTCCCGGCATAGGCGCACATACTCGTACAGGAAAACAGAGCCGGCACGACTTCACCATCGAAGTCGTGCCGGCTTTTTGTCTTGGCCGCGCCGGGGCTCAGTTCCCCGGCAGCGCCTTGACCAGTTCGCCCACGAAGCTCTTGGCGTCGCCGAAGAGCATGAGCGTCCGGTCCATGTAATACAGTTCGTTGTCGATGCCGGCGAAGCCGGGATTCATGCTGCGCTTGATGACCATGACGGTCCGGGCCTTGTCCACGTCCAGGATGGGCATGCCGTAGATGGGGCTCGACTTGTCGTGCCGCGCGGCCGGGTTGGTCACATCGTTCGCGCCAATCACCAGCGCCACGTCGGCCTGTGGGAATTCGGAATTGGCGTCGTCCATTTCCAGCAGGATGTCATAGGGGATGTCCGCCTCGGCCAGCAGCACGTTCATGTGCCCGGGCATGCGCCCGGCCACGGGGTGAATGGCAAAGGTTACCTTGGTCCCCTGTTTGACGAGCAGGTCGAACAGTTCGCGCACCTTGTGCTGGGCCTGCGCCACGGCCATGCCGTAGCCGGGGACGATGATGACCGAAGCGGCGGTGCGCAGCAGGTCGGCGGCCTCCTCGGCGCTGGCGCTGCGGTAGTTCTTCTGCTCAACGGCGGCGGTGGACATCTGCACCTGGCCAAAGGCCCCAAACAGCACGTTGGTGAAGGAACGGTTCATGGCGCGGCACATGATGATGGAGAGGATGAGGCCGGACGAGCCGTCCAGCGCGCCCGCGATGATGAGCAGCTTGTTGTTGAGCACGAAGCCCATCATGGAGGAGGACAGGCCCGCGTAGGAGTTCAGCAGGGCCAGCACGGTGGGCATGTCCGCGCCGCCGATGGGCATGATCAGGAGCACGCCGAAAACCAGGCACAGCAGCACCATCACGGGAAAGAGCAGCCACGCGCCGGGATTGAAAATGAGGTACGCGCCGATGAGCACGGCCACGCCAAGCACGGACAGGTTGATGTAGTTCTGGTTCTTGAACACCATGGGCCGGGTGGGCAGGATTTCCTGCAGCTTTCCCGCCGCCATGAGGCTTGCCGTGACGGTGAGCCCGCCCAGGATCACCTCGAGGGCCAGGGCGGTCATGGTGAAGTGGTCTATGGTCCTGAGCCGCAGTGAGTACTCGGCCGCGCCGACCAGCGTGGCGGCCAGCGCGCCAAAGGCGTGGGACAGGGCCGTCCGCTGCGGCACCGCGGTCATCGGCATGAGCGCCATCGGCACGCCGATCATGGAGCCGACGACACATGCCACGGCGAGCCAGCGGAAATGCTCTATGGTCGGGTCGAGCAACGTTCCGCCGACGGCCAGCGCCATGCCGGCCACGCCGATAAGCACGCCGCGCCGCGCGGTGGGCACGGCGCTCAGCCACTTCAGCGACAGGATGAAGCAGGCGGCTGACGCCAGATAGGCCAGGTGTATGAGATGTTCATTCATGGTTTTTTGGGCTCGCGTTTTTTGAACATGCGGACCATTCGGTAGGTGATGAGGTAACCGCCCACGACGTTGACCATGGAGGCCGCGACGGCGACGGTCCCCAGGATGGCGCTGAGCGTGGTTTCGGCGCGGCCGGCGATGACCAGCGACCCCACGACCGCAATGGCCGATATGGCGTTGGTCAGCGACATCAGCGGCGTGTGGAGCAACGGCGACACCCGCCGAATCACCTCAAGCCCGATGAAGGTGGCGAGCACGAAGACGTACAGGTTCGATATCATTTCCGATGTCATGCGGCGTCGGCCTCCTTGTCCGGTTCCACGGCCTGCCGCACCAGATCGTTCCGGATTTCTCCGGCATGGATCAGGCACGCGCCGCGGGTGATTTCGTCCTCAAAATCCAGCCCCTTTTCGGGGTCCTTGTACAAATGTTCAAACAGGGTGACCACGTTCTTGGAGTACAGTTGGCTGGCGTTGACGGGAAGCGTGGCGGGCAGGTTGACCGCGCCGTATATGGTCACGCCGTGCTGTTCCACCGTTTCGCCCGCTTTTGTCAGTTCGCAGTTGCCGCCCTGGTCGGCGGCGAGGTCCACGATCATGGCACCGCGCGGCATGAGCTTCACCATGTCCTCCGTGATGAGCACGGGGGCCCTCTTGCCGAAGATCTGGGCGGTGGTGATTACCACATCGCACTTGGGCAGTCGTCCCGCAATGGCCTCACGCTCGCGCCGCAGGAAGTCTTCGCCCAATTCTTTGGCGTAACCGCCCGCCGTCTGCGCGTCCTCAGCCGTTTCCATCGGAATGAACACCGCGCCGAGGCTTTCCACCTGCTCTTTCACGACAGGCCGGGGATCAAAGGCCTCCACGCGCGCGCCGAGTCGCTTGGCCGTGGCGATGGCCTGCAACCCCGCCACGCCCGCGCCCAGCACCAGCACGGTGGATGGGGCAATGGTGCCTGCCGCCGTCGAAAGCAGCGGGAACATGCGGAACAGGCGGTCCGCCGCAATGAGCACGGCCTTGTATCCCGACAGCGTGGCCATGGAACTGAGCGCATCCATGCTCTGCGCCCGCGTAATGCGCGGCACGAACTCCATGGAGAATCCGGTAATCTTCCGCTGTTTCAAAACGCGGATGGTTTCGGGGTTGTTGAACGGTGCCAGGAAACTTATGAGCGCTGTTCCTTCGCGCAGCATTTCGACTTCCTGTTTTCCGGTGGCCGGGTCCACGCCGGGGGGCTGCACCTTGAAAACAATGTCTGCCGTGTCGTACGCCTCCTGCGCCGACTTCACCACCAGGGCGCCCGCTTTGGCATAGTCCTCATCTGCAAGAAAGGAGGCTGCCCCTGCGCCGGTTTCCACAACAACTTCGTGCTTCTTCTTGATAAGGCCGGTCACCGCCGAAGGCGCCAATGCCACCCGTGTTTCACCGGAGAGTGTCTCTTTCGGTATCCCAATCTTCACAAGTTGCTCCTTGTTATGGTTCGTGATCAGAAACTCACGTAAGTTAACAGTCTCTGTCGGGGCAAATATTCTCTTGACAGAAAATGGGGCCAACTGGAGGGTGGCACGATGGTCCCGTCACCTGTGTGCCTGTGATTTTCCACCCCCCAAGTACCCGGTTCACACCGACTCTGATTGTGGATTGGGGGATCGGCCACGCGCTATTCAGGGGTATTGGTGGAGGCTGTGTGCGATGTGACTTGGCCTTGCTGGGGCCTTTGCTCTTGGTGTTTCAGAACCATTCTTTGACGCGTCGATACTGCTTGTTCCGAATGTGAATCCTTTGACAAGTCTATGGATTCTTACGCTTCCTGCGGGCGGGCGCTGTTTGGCTCGGTCGCTGGAAGGTCGGAGCGACGCGCCTGTCTACGCCCCCACGGCCGGGTTGAGCACGACGTAGAAGAGGATGGCGAAGAAGTGGGCCACCGTGCCCGCGAGGACGAAACCATGCCAGATGGCGTGGTTGTAGGGAATGCGGTTGCAGGCGTAGAAGAACACCCCCGCGGTGTAGGCGAGTCCGCCCAGGGCCATCAGCACCATGGCGCCCACCGGGATCACCTCCAGCGCCGGTTTGATCGCGACAATGATCATCCATCCCATGCCCACGTACAGCGCGGTGGACAGTCTGTCAAACTTGCCGGTGTGGAAGGCCTTGAAGGCGCAGCCGATTACGGCGATGCCCCACATGATGACCATCAGGGTCCAACCCCAGGGGCCGCGCATGGACACAAGCAGGAAGGGGGTGTAGGTGCCCGCGATGAGCAGGTAGATGGCACAGTGGTCAAAAACACGCATCACCGCTTTTGCCGTGGGCCAGGGAAAGGCATGGTACAGCGTGGAGGCCAGATACAGGATGATCATGGAAGCGCCGAAAATGGCCGCGCTGACGATGCGCCACGGGTCCGCCTCGCTGACCGCCAGGGCCACCAGCACCACCCGCCCCACCACACTGAACACGATGCCGAGTCCGTGCGTGACGCTGTTGGCAATCTCTTCCCGCACACTGTACTGCTTTTCGCTCATTTGGTTTTTCCTTACATCAAGAGGAACACGCTTTCCCGCCGGGAAATGCCCCGGCAGTGTAGTGGTTCCTATGACCGGAAGGCAACCGTAATTATCCCCCAGTGCAAACGGCACAGTCGCCCGCCGGTGTTCCAGGGCATTGCCCGACCGTGCGGCCGGGCTGATCCTACCGCGCAACGGGCAAAACCGGCTATCATAATTCCAACAAAGCGAGGGCTAACCATGAGACACTGCACGGTTTACGCGATATTTATTCTCCTCCTGTGGACCGGCACCGCCACGGGTGAAGACCTGATCAAGAATCCCGGTTTTGAACATGCCGCCGACAGTGGGGCGGCGGCGGACTGGAACGGCACGGCAAGTGTCTATAACCGCGACACGGCGGTTCACCGGTCCGGAGACGCGTCGCTCAAGGGTGTCAACACCGACAAGGCCGTTTATGTCCTGTGCAGCCAGCCGGTTGCCCTCGCGCGGGACAAGATGTACGAGATCAGCGCATGGGTAAAGACGCAGGATATCGCCGGGGAGGAAGACGGGGCGACGATCTGCGCCGAATGGTACAGCGCCGACGGAAAGTGGCTGGGCGGCTGCTATCCGCAGGGCGTGAAGGGCGCGGCGGACTGGACCCTTGTCAAGGGTGTCACCGCCCGCATACCGCCGGAAGCCGCCGGATGCTCCCTGTCCTGCTATTTCCGCCAGGGAATGACAGGCACGGCGTGGTGGGACGATATTTCGATTGTGCCGTACGCGGAGCGGCCCCTGGCATCGGTGCTTGTTTCCCCCAATTACCGCAGCCAGGCGCTGGGACCAAACCCGGACCCGATTCGGATCCGGTGCTTTGTAAGGCTGGTTGATTACCCCTTTCAGTTGGGGGACGTGCTGCTTGCATGGCGTGCAGTAAACACGGCGAATCAGGCCGTGTCCGCCCAGGGTGAAATGGCCGCCCTTACGGACACGACAACGGACGTCGTCATTGATGGACAGTCGCTGTCGGCCGGGCATTACTCCGTGGAAGTGGCGCTCAAGCCCAAGAACGGCGGCGCTGTGCTGGCCACGGACACAGTGGCCTTCTCGCGCAGCCTGGAGACACCGTAGCGCGCGGCATACATCGATGCGCACAACCGCCTTGTCCTCAACGGCGCGCCGTTCTTTCCGCTCGGGATGTACTGGGGCGGTGTGAAGCCCGAAGAACTGGACATTTACGCGCAGAGCGCGTTCAACTGCCTCATGCCCTACGCGGAACCGTCGAAGGACATGCTCGACCTGGCCCAGGCGCGGGGACTGAAAATCATCGCCTGCGTGAAGAACGCCTACTTTGGCACGGACGCCAGTGTGCCCGCCATCAAATCGCAGGACGACGAGCTTCCCTACGTGAAATCGCAGGTGGAAGCCCTGCGGGACCATCCCGCACTGCTCGCGTGGTACATCAACGACGAACTGCCCCTGGACATGCTGGATCGTTTGTCCGCCCACCGTCAATGGATTGCGGATCTTGATCCAAACCATCCCGCATGGGTGGTCCTGTACCAGGTGGACCAGGTCCGCGAGTACCTGCCCAGCTACGACGTCATCGGCACGGACCCCTACCCCATTCCCCAAAGGCCGGCCGCGACGGCCGGTGAATATGCCCGGAAGATGACCGCCGCCCTCTGCGGCAGCCGCGCGATGTGGCAGGTGCCACAGGTGTTCAACTGGGGCAACTACCAGAAGGATGAGGCAACGAAGGCGAAATTCCGCGCGCCGTCCCTGGAAGAAATGCGTTCCATGGCCTGGCAGAGCATCGCCGAAGGCGCCACCGGTCTTGTCTTCTACAGTTGGTTTGATCTTCACAGGGACCCCGCGACACCGTTCGACGAACAGTGGGCCAAGGTCAAGACGGTCGCGCAGGAGATCAAGGAACTAACCCCCGTGCTGCTGTCGATCGAAACGCCGCCGAAGATCGCCGTTGAGGCGGCGCCGTGGCTCAACAGCCTCGTGAAGCAGTTGGACGGCGTGACCCATGTGGTGCTGGTCAACAACGGCCCGGATCCGCAGACGGCCCGGTTTGCGATGGCGTCCGCGCCGGAATCGGTCACAGACTGCGCCAACGGCAAGCCGATTGCGACCGTCGGGGATAACGCAGGCGTTGAATTGGCCATGGAACCCTTGGCGGTGCGTGTTTTGCAGATTCGGTGGAGGCCATAACCGCCTGCGTCAGGGCGACACCACCACCTTGAACGCACGCATTCTGCTTTCACCCCGTGTGTCGGTCACGGTCAGGGTCACGGGGTATTCGCCGGGGGTTTCAAAGGTCCAGGACACCGACGGCTTGCCAATATGCTTGCCGGCGAAGTCCCACTCCACCTTCTTTACGGCGGTGGTGGGATCGTAGCGTCCGGCGGTTCCCGCCTTGCTTTGATCGTTCAAATCGAGGGGCAGCCGCCCGGGCGGCGTCTGCACGGTGTCCTCGATGCCAAAGGTTCGGGTTTCGTTCACCTTGAGATTGAGCGTTTCGGGCAGATCGACGAAGCCCAGCGCGCCGGTGCCCGTGAGCGCCTCGGCCATGACGGCCATGGATTCGGCCACACGGGTTGAGGCGGAATAGCCCAGCAGGACCGCGTCGGCGTCACCCAGGAAGGCCGCGTGGGCGGGATAGCCCAGGTAGATGACCACGAGGTGGGGCGTCTTCTTCTTGAGTTCGCGGACCAGTTCCACCTGGCCCTCGATCTTCTCCTGATCGGTGAGCACGCACACCACCGTGTTCAACCCGGTCATGTTGTCGGTGAGCCGTTTTATCTCAAAACGCTGGATGTCGCCAATGTGTTTCGCCGTCATGATGGGCTGTTCGACCACCTGTTTGAGCGGTTTCTCCAGGGCATCTTTCAGTTCGTCCACCCCGACCGTGCCCGTGATGCCCACGGGCGTGGAAACCTTCTTGATCAGCGGCAGGGTGCCGGGGCGGTAGTGCGCCAGGGTGATGGAGCGCCTGTTCACGGACTGCACCATTTTGAGCAAATCTTTGGGCTTGTCCAACAACTTTGGGTCCCGCTCTTTTGCCGAGGCTGTTGCGGCCTTGGCCAACTCGGCCTTGACGTTCAACACATGGCGCACGATGGTGTTGACGGTGTCCTCGGACAGGTCCCCCTTCGCGACGGCCCCGCAAATGAACTGAATGGCCCGGACAGGCTGTGACGACGCGCTCCGCCACAACAGCATGTCCGCACCCCGCTCCAGCGCGGCGGCGGCGGCCATGGCGCTGTCCATGATGCCGGTGACATCCTCGCTGTCTATGGGGCCGGCCACGATAATGCCGTCAAAGCCCATTTCCCTGCGCAGCAGGCCGCGCAGCACCGCGTCGGACAGGCTTGCCGGGGGGCCGCCGGACGCCAGTGTCGGCACGAGGGTGTTTCCCACCTGGATGATGCGGGCACCACCCTTGACGGCCGCGGCATAGGGCCGCAGGTCGCCGTCCTTGAGCGCGTCGCGCGGCGTGGTGAGCACGGCCGCGCCGCGTTCCGAGCGGTTCAGTCCGCCTCCGGGAAAGCCCGTTGGCATGGGCGCCACGCCCCGTTTCTGAAGTTCCTGGCAGATCGTATTCCCCGCTTCGGCCACGAAGGCCGGATTGCCGCCCAGACAGTTCACCGTATTGCGGGTGTTCTGGACGGTGGGCGCCAGCGCCAGTGACGGTCCAAGGTACAGGTTGAAACCCATGGCCCCCATCAGGGTGCCCAGCAACTGTCCGAGGCACTGCGTCGTTTCAGGGTCATTTGCCGCGGCCACGGCGAGCAGGGAGGGCAGTTCCGAGAATCCAGACATGAGGCCCTGCCCCGGCGAGGCCAGTTCGTAGAGGTCGGCCCCGATCAGCATGGGCACGCGCGTCTTCTGCTCAAGGGCGCGCAGTTCGGTCACGCAACCCGCCGCAAAGGCGGGTTTGGAGGAGCGGCGCACAAGAACGCCCCCGGGGGTGACCTGTTTGAAAAAGGCCCTGTCTTCGCCCGAAAGCATCGCGCCGCCCTCAACCGTGACCAGCATGAGCTGCGCGACCCGATCCGGGAGGGATGCGGTGGCCATCCACGTCTCAATGGGGTCCGCATCCGGCGCAGCCGGGGCCGGGGTGGCTGCGGCGGGCGCGGCGTCCGGCGGTGGCGCGGCGGACGGAACCGGTTTTTCGGGGGCAAAGGCGGAGGGCTGCGTCCAGGCCCCTGCCGCGCAGAGGGCCAGGGCAATGATTGGGACTGTTTGACGGCATAGGGTATGGAATCGCATGTCCAGACTCCGGTGTGCTTTGGCGTGCGGCCCGGCCGTGTCTTTCCGCCGAAAGAATATCCGGCCGGAACAGACCGCCGTCCCCAGTTCCAAACACCTTAACATGAACGGCCCGCCCGGCCAAACTTGCGGCTTGGCGTTCGGACCCGGCATGCGCTAGAATTCGCGTGCAGGACGGCGGCGGCCGCGGCCGCACAAACGCAGGGGTGCCGCATGATGGAAACGGCGAGAAAAATCTACCTGAGCGGACCGATCATGGACGCCGACACGGCGGAAAGCAAGCCATGGCGCCAGCGGGCCAAGGAGTGTCTGGCGGGCAAGTTCATCCTGCTCGACCCGATGCGCCGCAATTTCCGCGACCGCGAGATCGACAGCGCCAATGAAATTGTGGAATTCGACCTGCAGGACGTGCGCGACGCCGACATCCTGCTGGTGAACTACAACAAGGCGTCCATCGGCACCTCAATGGAGGTGTTCTACGCGGCGCATGACCTGGGCAAGTTCGTCATTGCCTTCAGCCCGATGACTTTTCAGGACATGTCGCCCTGGATGGTGCGCTACTGCACCAAGGTGCTGCCCGATTTGGAGGCGGCGCTGGACTATATTGAGCGGCATTTCTAACCCATCCCCGTCATTCCCGCTTTCGCGGGAATGACGAAGCCCGCGGCAATGACGGTGAATGGTTTGGTCCCGTACAAGGAGAAACAGACAATGCCGGAGAACACCCCGCTGGTGGCGGTCATCATGGGCAGTGAGTCGGACTGGGAAACGATGCAGCGCACGCACAAGACGCTGGCCGAATTCGGCGTGGCGCATGAATGCCGCGTGCTTTCGGCGCACCGCACGCCCGACGCGCTGACGGAGTACATCCACAGTTGCGAGGAGCGCGGCGTGGAGGTATTTATCGCCGGAGCCGGGCTGGCCGCGGCGCTGCCCGGCTGCGTGGCCGCATGCACCATCAAGCCGGTGCTCGGCGTGCCGCTGGCGGCGGGCGCGCTGAACGGACAGGACGCGCTGTATGCGATTGTGCAGATGCCGCCGGGCATTCCGGTGGGAACGCTGGCCATCGGCAGCCCGGGTGCGACCAATGCGGCACTGCTGGCGGTTTCGATCCTGGCAAACACGCGGCCCGAACTGGCGGAGAAGCTGAAAGCCCACCGTGTTCAGCAGGCGGAGAAGGTGCTGGCCGCCAAGCTGCCCTGCGAGTGACCTAAGACTGTCATCCTGAACGAAGCGAAGCGAAGTGAAGGATCTTCTCCCCGGCAGAGCCTCTTGCACGGACAAGATCCTTCGCTGCGTTACACTTCGCTCAGGATAACAAAGGGCCTGCTCAGGATGGCAATGAACGAAAGCCGGGGCATGGCCTCGGCGAAGAAAAGCGGCGGCATGGCCACCGCACTCCATAATAACGCGGCTACAAAACAACGCATAATCCATGAACCACACTCCTGACATCATCGTTGTCGGCGCGGGACACGCAGGGATTGAGGCCGCGCTGGCCGGGGCGCGCATGGGCCGGTCCGTCATGATGATCGGGCTTAACCTCGACAGTATCGGCCAGATGTCGTGCAATCCCGCCATCGGCGGCGTGGCCAAGGGCCAGCTCGTCCGCGAGGTCGACGCGCTCGGCGGCGAAATGGGCCGGTGCATCGACCGCACCGGCATTCAGTTCCGCATGCTGAACCGGTCCAAGGGCCCTGCCGTCCACTCGCCGCGCGCGCAGGCCGACCGCATGCTCTACCAATGCGACATGAAACGCGTCTGCGAGGGCGAGCCCAACCTGGTGCTCAAACAGGCCGAGGTGGTCGACCTGATCGTGCACGATGGCACGGTCGCGGGCGTGCGCACCAGCTACGGCGAGGAGATTGCGGCGCGTGCGGTGATCGTGTGCACGGGCACCTTCCTGCACGGGCGGCTGCACTTCGGCATGACGACGGTGTCGGGCGGCCGCGGCGGCGCGCCCGCGGCGGACGGGCTGAGCAGGACCTACCGCCGTCTCGGGTTTCCCGTGGGCCGGCTCAAGACGGGCACCTGTCCGCGCATTCATCAGCGCAGCATTGATTTCGACGAGCTAATGAGACAGCCCGGTGACGCGGACCCGCGGCCCTTTTCCTTTTCAACGCCCGTTGTGGGGTTCAACCGGAATCTGGCGTCCTGCTGGGTGACGCAAACCACCGAGGCCACGCGCGACATCATCCTGCGCAACATGGACCGATCACCGCTCTATTCGGGCAGGATCGAGGGCGTCGGCACACGCTACTGTCCGAGCATCGAGGACAAGATCGTCAAGTTCCCCGACAAACCCCGGCACCATTTGTTTCTGGAGCCTGAGGGGCTGAGCACGGCGGAGTTTTACGTCAACGGCATGTCCACGAGCCTGCCCGAGGATGTGCAGTTGGAGATGCTGCATAGTTGTCCCGGCCTCGAAGGCGCCGAGATCATCCGTCCCGGCTACGCCGTTGAATATGACTTCGTGCCGCCCACCGAGTTGAAGCTGACGCTCGAAACGAAACGGGTGCGCGGACTGTTTCACGCGGGCCAAATCAACGGCACCTCGGGCTATGAAGAGGCGGCGGCACAGGGCATCCACGCGGGCATCAATGCCGTTCGGATGTTGGAAGGCGCGCCGCCGCTGATCATCGGCCGCAACGAGGCGTTCCTGGGCGTGATGATCGACGACATTGTCACGCGCGGCGTTTTGGAGCCCTACCGCCTGTTCACCTCGCGCGCCGAGTACCGGCTGCATCTGCGCCATGACAACGCCGACGAACGGCTCGCGAAATATGGTTTTGGCAATGAAGCCACGCGCAACGCCTTGGTGGAGAAGCAACGCGGTGCAGTCGAAGAACGGCGGCGCATTGAAACGGCCTCACTGGCCCCCTCGGAGGGACTCAACGCGCTGTTGCAAGAACGGGGCGGCAGGCCCATCAGCGAGACGCAGAAGGTCGCGCATCTGCTGCACCGGCCCAATCTCGGGCTGGAGGATCTCTGGCGTTTCTCTCCGCCGCCGATCCCCGTGCCGCTGGAGGTGCGGGAACAGGTGGAAATCCAGATCAAGTATGCGGGCTACATGGAGCGGCAGGACAAGGCGATAGACCGATTTCTCAAGGCCGAATTGCTGCCCATCCCCGCCGATTTTGAATATGACACGCTGAAAGGGCTGCCGCGCGAAAGCCGTCAGCGCCTGAAAGAGGTGCGCCCCGCCACCTTTGGCCAGGCTGGCCGCATCCCCGGCGTGCGCCCTTCGGACCTCGCCGTGCTGCACATCCACCTTGAAAAGCGACGCCGCGCAGGGGAATAACTGGGAGCGCCCGTCACTCCCGCGAAGACGGGATCGTCCCGTCGGCTCTTCCGCGCTGCACGCCAACATCCGGAGCGACTCTTCTATATTTCCCCGCCAAGCAGCCCTTGAATCTCCTGCGTCTGCCGCAGGAACCGCTCCCGGTCGCGGACGATGTACTCAACCATGGCGGCACGCCAAGTGTCGCGCTGCGCGTAAGCGTCGAGAATGCGTGCGCGCATGTCCGCCGGACTGTGGTCAGTAAACAGGCCCAGCCCATCGAATTCGGCCAGCATCACGGGCGAACGGCTGGCCACAAAGGGCTTGCCCAGCGCCAGGCTCTCGCGGATGGACCACAGCAGCGTGTCCCGGCGCAGCGTCAGCGACAGGGTGACGTCGCAGGCGGCCATGAGCGCAATGAACACCGGCTTGGGCAGCAGCCCGGTGAGCACCACGTTGCCGGGCACTTGATCCGGCGTTATGCCTGCCCGGGCAGGATCACCCGTGACGAAAAAGCGGGCTTCCGGCGTGATACGGGCGGCGGTGAACACTTCGCGCCAGGCATCATCCACCGCGAAGCGGTTGACCATCAGCACCCGGATGAGCCCCGGAGCGTCGAGGTCTTTCTGAAAGACGGAAAGGTTGGCGTCGGGATCGAGAATTTCGTCCGAGGTCACCGCAGGGGACTTGAGCAGCATCACGCCCGCTGCGTTCCAGCCGCGGAGCAGATCGGCATTGGCCTCGTTGTGCACCAGGTTTATCTTGATGCGCCGTGCAAGGGGCTTTTGCATCCAGTGAAATATGCGCCAGCGCCCGTCGAGGAAGGAAGAGTGATTGTCCGCGATGATCTGCGCGCCCGTGCGCCGCGCATAGCACCACGCCTGAAGCAAGGGAAAGACCGGGGGAAGCTGGACATAGATGACCTTGGGCCGCTGCTCCCGCAGGATTCTCGCGGTGTCCAGGGTCTGGAGCAGATAGCGCAGCGGTGTCTTCCACAGGGAACCGGCCAGCTTCGCCCGCCAAACATACGCCGACGCCGCACCCAGGGCGCGGGCGAGATGCTCGCCCCGTCCGCTGCCGGAACCTTCCCGACACCAGAACAGGAAGAGCGTTCCGCCGGTTGCCGGAGACGTTGGCTTTGGTGGCTGTGTCAACGGTTTCATCCTTTGCCCCTTCACATCGCCCTGAATCCCCCTTCAAAGGGGGACTTCCCCGAATCTTCACACAAACGGGCCAATGCGTTATGATAGCGTAGTATCCGCCTCAAATCTAACCGAAGCAGGGAACATACACGCGCAACATGGAACCCGGCGGGGAACAGCTTTCCAGACCTTCCGGCCGTCACGGGATCGCCGCACTGGCGCTGATCCTGTTGGCGGGGCTGTTGCTGCGCGTGGCCTACCTGTTTTCGATCTGGCATGCGCCCGACTTTGCCTCGCCCGTGCTGGACCCCCAACTCAACGATTACTGGGCCCGCGCCATCGTCACGGGCGACTGGTCGCCGCCTGCCCACGCGGACGATCCCGAGATTCGCACCACGCCCTATGGCCGCCCGCCGGGCTATCCCTACTTCCTTGCGGTGGTGTACCGCCTCCTTGGGCTGCAGTACGGCGCGCCGCGTTTCGTGCAGACGGTGCTGGGCCTGCTCAACCTGCTGCTGCTATATTTCCTGGGAAAGGCATGGTTTGGCCGGGGCGCGGGGCTGGCCGCAATGGCGCTGGGCGGCGTCTTCTGGTCATTCATCTACTTCGAGGGCGAACTGAACTCGCCCGTGCTGGAAGTGTTTCTGTATCTGGCGATGGCGGGCGCGATGTGGAAATGGTTCACGTCGGGCCGCTGGGACTGGGCGCTGTTGGCGGGCATGCTGCTGGGGTTGCATGCGCTGGTGCGGCCGAACGTGCTGCTGCCGGGCGTCTTCGTCGCCGGGTGGATGGTTTGGGCGGCATGGAACTGCAAATACACGTTGCGGCGCGGTCTGGCGCACACTGCGGTGTTTCTGCTGGCGGTGACGGTGGTCATCAGCCCCGCATTGGTGCGCAACTACCGCGTCGCCCATGAGTACGTGCTGATCTCCTACTACGGCGGCGTCAACGCGTACATCGGCAACAACGCGCACGCCACCGGCGATTCGCCGAAGATGGCCGACCTGCGCGAACTCACCGGGCAGGCGGAATGGAACTGTTTCAACTATCCCCAGGTGGTGCGCGGACTGGCGGAGAAACAGGGCCTGCCGGACGCCTCTTTCTCGGGCGCATCAAACTGGTTCTATC
Organism: Candidatus Hydrogenedentota bacterium; assembly: GCA_903922535.1. The sequence continues at coordinate 2,404 of CAIXUF010001087.1, read as the reverse complement.
GGCGCGCCCTCGATTTCTGGTTGAGCGACCCCATGGCGGCGCTGTCGCTGACGGCGCGCAAAACAGCCCTGTTCTGGGGGCCAGCCGAGGTGTCGGACAGCAAGGTCCTATCCATTGAGCGGGACCATTCGCCGCTGCTGCGCTGGCTGCCCGGATTCCCCGCGATGCTGGCGTTGGCATTGTTATGGGCGGTGTTCGCCCTGGCGCGGGGCGGTGGACCGCGCGTGCCCGGCGCGCCCCGGTTTGGCGCGCGGGACAGCATGGCGCTCTTCGTGGCGCTGCTGCTCATGCTCGCGGGGGCGCCTGTGGCGGTGATGCTGGCCGTAATGTGGGCCGTCATAGCCCGCGCCTGGCTGCGCGACGCGGAAGTCCCGCCCGTACCACAATCCGGCCTGGATGCGGTGCCTGTCTTCCAAAGTCCCCCTTCGAAGGGGGATTTAGGGGGATGTCGTCTTAAGTCCCCCTTTGAAGGGGGATTTAGGGGGATGTCTGCGGTGGCGGTGGTCCTGGCCCTCACGCTCCTCCTCGGCCACTTTCTGTCGGTGCTGCCCTTCTTCATTGCCGGACGCTACCGGCTTCCCGTGGCCCCGTTCCTGATCCTGCTTGGCGGCGACGCGCTCGCCCGTCTCGCAAAATGGGTCATCACGCCCGGCCAACGCCGCCGTGCCGTCATAGGCGCCACCGCCGGCATTGCCCTGTACGGCGCGGCGTGCCTCCCCGTGGCCTCCTATACCCCCAACCTGTCCACCTGGCATTTCCATCGCGGCGTGGCCTTGGCCGACGCGGGCAACGCCGGTCCGGCGGTGTTGGAATTCCGCGCGGCGGTCCGGGCGGATCAGGAAAACGGCGCCGCATGGCTGCGGCTGGGCTTTGCCTGCGCCGCCGCCGGCGACACGGACGGCGCGCTGGACGCCTACACCAATGCCGTGATCGTCGCCCCGGACAATGCCCTTGCCCACAACAATCTCGGCTGGGAACTGCAAAAGGCCGGGCAGACCGACAACGCGCGCGCGGAATATGCGCGCGCGCTGGAGATTGACCCGGGGCTGGAGGTTGCGGCCATCAACCTTGGCAATCTGCTTGTTGCAGCGGGTGAGCCGGACAAGGCCGTTGCAGTCTACGAAGCGCTGTTGCAAAAGAACCCGAAAGCGGAACAGGCACGAAAGAATCTTGAGGGGATGAGGGCGGAACCGGGCAAGCGCCCGTGAGTCGTTGAACTGAGATAGCCGGTCAGCGACCCCGACAACGAGCCAGTTACGGACTGTATGGACGGGCTTGACCCAGCGAATGTTTCAGGCACCCCGTCCATGTCGTCCATACAGTCCATTTCGTCCATGTCGTCCATGGACTGATTCGTTTCACACGACGAACCGGGCGCGCAAACAAGAAAACGCGCCGCACTCTATTTTCGGGGTGCGGCGCGATGCGTCTCAGGTTGTCGCCTTGCGGCTTACAGCACGGTGAAATTGGCGCGGCCGGAGATGGCCGACCGGGCAGTGCGCACCGTGGTCACTATGGTGTACTGTCCCGGCTGAAGGTTGCCCGGAAGGCGGAAGGGCAGCGTGCTGACCCAGGTGCCATCCTGCCGGGTGAAGTTCTGGGTGGAAATATCGGCGACAGTGCGATCACCCTGCATCAGTGTGCGTTGCTCGCCGACCTGCGTTCCGGGACCGGTTCCCAACAGGGCGTACTGAATGGTACCGGAGATTTCTTCGCCGGGGCGCACGGAGGGGGGAAGCACTTCTGCGCGTTCGAGGGTCAGCATTTCGCCCTGGGTCGGCTGGTAATTGTACACCTGCGCGGTTTGTTCCCTGCTTCGGGCCTGCTTTACCTTGACGTCATGCACAATGAGGCCCGTAATGGCGCCCAGGGCGCCGCCAATCAGCGCCCCCTCAACGGCATGGTGCGACTGATTGCCGATAATCGCGCCGGCACCCGCGCCAAGGGCACCGCCCAATCCGGCGGATTCGCCATAGGTTTCGCAGCCGACAATTCCCAACGTTGCCACGCTCAACACCAGTGCGCAACTTAGAACTTTCATCCACTTCTTCGTCATTTCTCTTTCCTTTCCTTGCCGGGAGCGGACTCCCGCCTCCAGAAAACCGCCGACAGTGACTCTGATTGCCCCGCTTGGGGCGTGGGCCAGCATGTTCGACACATTGTACTAAACGCACGGGGTGATGCAAGTATTCATTTGACAACGTACGTCGAAAAGCGAAAGAAAGACAACCGCCCCCCGACGCAGATGCCGGGGGGCGGTGATTAAGTAGCCGACGCAAAATAACCTTGTCAGGTTATCGTTTGGCTTGGGGGCGTATGGTGTAGTTCCATTCGCCGTGAAACTTTTCCTGCTTGAGATTGATGCCCTTGAATTCGTCATCGGTGACCGTGTTTTTCAGGGGGT
>CAIXUF010001086.1 GCA_903922535.1 Candidatus Hydrogenedentota bacterium | reverse complement strand
GGCAACAAGGCCTGGGAAAACCTCCAGGCGCTGTTTGCGAAATGCACCCGCCCCAACCTGTTCGACGATCATCCGCCCTTCCAGATCGACGGCAACTTCGGTGCCACGTCGGCCATCGCCGAAATGCTGCTGCAAAGCCAGAACGGCGAGATTGAACTGCTGCCCGCATTGCCGTCCGCATGGGCCACGGGCCGCGTCAATGGCCTGTGCGCGCGCGGCGCGTTCGAGGTGGACATCGCCTGGAAAGACGGCAATCTGGTTTCGGCCAAGATTAAGTCCAAGACAGGCGGCCACTGCGCGGTCCGCTGCGGCGACAAGACTGCCGAGTTTGCCGCCGAGGCGGGAAAGTCCTATGCTCTTGGCGCGGACCTGAAACGCGAGGGATAATGCAGGACCGCCCCGCAAGGGTGTATATTCTGTGTCAAACAAGGAGGTTACTGCCGTGCTTAAACTGATTACCTGGCCGATCCGGCTGGTGCTGGCGCCGTTGATGCTGCTGGCGACCGTTGCCTATGTTGTTGCGGGCGTCGAATATTTCGAGCCGTGGAAACCCAAACCGGCCGGCAAGGCCACCGCCGCGCCGCAGGGCGCCGGATGGACGGACCTGCTCAGCGCCGAAAATGCCGCACAGTGGAAGGATCTGGCGGGCACGCAGACTTTCGAAACGCAGAACGGTACGCTGCACATCCCGCCCAGTCCGCACCCGTTCATCAGCCTCAAGTACGCCACGTTCACCAAGCAGACCTTTGGCGATTTCGACCTGCATGTCGAGTTCAAGCTGGGCGAGACGCCCTGGTGGACCATGATCCCCTTCGCCATTATGAGCCCGCAGATGCACGGCAACAGCGGCGTGTTCCTGCGCGTGCCCAAGGACGAGCCCGCGCTGCGCGGCTTCGAGGTGCAGGTCGTGGGCGACTACGGCTGGCCGCCGAGCAAAACCGGCACGGGCGCGATTTACGACGTGGTGGCGCCCATGTTCAACATGGCGCGGCCCGTGGGAGACTGGAACTCATACGACATTTCGACGCGCGGCACGAAGGTGACCGTGACGGTCAACGGCTGGCGCGTCATCGACACTGACTTTGCCCTGTTGACCGCGCCCGTCGGCAAATTCGCCACGCCCTACGCGCAACTGCCGCTGGAGGGGCAAATCGCGCTGCAGGATCACGGCGGCGAAATCACCTACCGCAACATCAAGATCCGCACATGCTCCGCGAACACCCCCGTTCCCGACGTGACCTCGTCCGCCGTCCCGTCCGAAACGGTGTCCGGCACGAAGATAATCGAGGGTGCCGAAAAGGTGGTGGAGGGAGCGGTCGATTCGGTCAAGTCGAGTCTTGCCAAGTGAACTTCCGCCGATAACCTCCCCAGGAGCCTCGACATGCCGCTTTCCTCCCCCTTCAGAGTCGACGTGAAGCCCGACTGGCTGGGGCTGTTGAACAGCATCACCCGCCTGGATGAGTCCAAGCGCGTGCACCACATCGAACTGTTCATCGACGCCGAGGTCTTGCAGGCCGTGTGCGACCGCTATGGCGTCGCGGACGGCCTCGACCCGGCCGACCCGCATTATGCGAAGAAACGGCTCATTGCCGTCCACAGCTTTCTCGGCTACGACTTCATCCGCTGCGGCGCCGAGAACATGGACATGCCGATGAAGTACCACAAGGCCGACGACACGGCGGCGCTGGCGCGCGACGGGGGCCGCGCCTATCTCGACGAGAACACCGGCCCCATCACCACCTGGGAGGAGTTTGAGCAGTACCCGTGGCCGTTGCCGGACCAGGTGGTCTCCCCCGCGCTGGAGTGGTATGACAAGAACCTGCCCGAGGGCATGTGCATCATCGGCGGCGCCGGGTTTGCCCATTTCTGCGAGCACCTCACCTGGCTGATGGGCTACATCACCTTCTGTGCGGCGCTCTACGAACAGCGCGACCTCGTCCGGGCCATTGCCGACCGCGTGCTTGCCCTCAATGTGAAGGCCGCAGAGCTGATGGTGCAGTTCGACTGCGTCAAGGCGCTCTGGGGCAGCGATGACATGGGCTACAAGGGCGGTCCGCTCATGAGCCCCGATGATTTGCGCGAGTTCGTCTTTCCCGGCCACCGGCGCATGGCCAACATCGCGCACCGCGCCGGGCGGCCCTACCTGCTCCATTCCTGCGGCAATCTCGCCCTGGTGATGGACGACCTCATCGACGGTGTCGGCATCGACGCCAAGCATTCCTTTGAGGACACCATCGAGCGGGTGACGGAGGTGAAACAGACGTATGGGCAGCGCGTCGCGCTGCTGGGCGGCCTCGACGTCGATTTTTTGTGCCGCTCTTCGGAAGAGGAGGTACGCCGACGCGTGCGCGAAACCCTGGACATCTGTCTGCCCGGCGGCGGCTACTGTCTGGGCACCGGCAACAGCGTGGCCAACTACATTCCCCTCGACAATTACCTCGCCATGCTCGATGAGGGACGCAAGTTCACCCGGTAGGGTGTGCGCAGCGCAGCGGAGCGCACCGGCTTTGCATGCAACGGACGCCCGAGAAAATGGTGCGCTCCGTTTTGCCGCGCAAAACGCCGCGCACCCTGCGGGGACGTCGTTCGGTCAGTCCCCGTCGCCTCTTTCGAGCAGTTCGCGCGCGGCGCGGATCTGGTCCGGGTTCCCGATGAGCATGACGACGTCGCCGGCGCACAACGCCTCGTCAGGGCCGGGGTTGACGATGTGGGCGCCGCCGCGCTCGATGCCGATGACGCTGGCGCCGGTGCGCGCGCGCAGGTTCAGCTCGCCGATGCGCCTTCCCTTCACGGGCGAAGCCCCCGGCAGGGCGACCATGGACAGGCCGGCCTTGTGCAACAGCGGCGGCAAGAAGGCCCCGGTGCCGGGATCGGTCGCATCGAGCGGTTTGGAGAACATGTCACGCAGCATCACCTGGCCGCGCGCGTAGAGGCGTATGAACGACGCGCGCAGGCCCACGCCGACAAGGATGGCCACACCGCCGAGGAACAGGAACATGGGCCAGGGCGGCAGAATGAGCGCGCTCACCATGAGCAGCCAGGCGCATACGACCAGCGTGCCCAGGATGAGCACGGTGTTGGCCACAATGGCTCGGTAGGGTACGGCGGCATTCCTGGCCATGGCGTGGGGGATGGCCATTTCGGAGAGGATCATGCCCACGGCCTGTATCTTGCGGAACATGGCAATAAGCAGCAGCAGCGACACGAGCAGCGCGCCAAACCAGCAGACCGTGCCGATGCCGCCGGTCCATTCAGGCAGCGCGTCCCACCAACCGCCACGCGCCTCGAACTGCCGGGCCAGGGCGGCCGCGCCGATGAACAGGCCCGAGCCGATGATGAGGTTGAGCAGGATTTGGAGCAGCGAGCGGCGCAGCACGATGCGCACCTGGTCGGCCACGGGACTGGTGCGCTGCAGCGCCGACACCCACTCGCCGTAGGCCATGATGGTCGCCGCCAAGGGCGGCGGGGTCTTTCTTTCCAACAGGTTGGCCAGGCGGTCGGCGTTGCGCAGGAGCAGGGGCATCACGAAGATGGTGATGGCCGAGACCGACACGGCAATGGGGTAGAGCACGGCGTTGATCACGCCCAGGGACAAGCCGAGCGCGGCGATGATGTAGGAGAACTCGCCAATTTGGGCCATGCCCGCTCCCACGTGGAGGGCTTTTCGGGGTGAGGACCCCGTGAGCAGCGCGCCCAGGGTGCAGGTGGCGGTCTTGCCCAGGACGACCCCCGCGGCGATGACCAGAATGGGCAGCCAATGCTCAAAGATTTGGGCGGGGTCGATCATCATGCCGACGGTGACGAAGAAGATGGCGCCGAACAGGTCGCGCACCGGCTCGATCAGCGGGACAATGCGGCGCCGGTCGGGCGCCTCGGCCACGACGGCCCCGGCGATGAACGCGCCGAGGGCGACGCTGAAGCCGGTGCTTGTGGCCAGCAGCGAGGCGGTAAAGCACACGCCCAGCACGGTGATGAGCAGCATCTCGTTGTTCTTGAAGCGGCCCACGTAGCGCAGCAGGGGGGGGATGGCCAGCAGCCCGGCGACCAGCATGATCACCAGGAACATGCCCAGCCGGCCCAGGGTCTCGGCCACGGCCATGTAGTCCACGGAGCGCGTCATGGCCACGCTGGACAGCAAACCCAGCATGGCCACGGCCAGGATGTCCTCGAACACGAGAATGCCGAACATCATGTCGGCGAAGGGCTCGCGGTGCCGGCCCATGCCGCTGAGCACCTTGACGATCACCATGCTGGACGAGATGGACATCATGGCGCCGAGAAAGACGCTGTCCATCGCGTCCCAGCCGAAGAGGCGCCCGATGTTGTAGCCCAGCCAGACCATGAGCGAGATTTCCATGGCGGCGGCCAGCCCGGCGCTGAAGCCCACGCGCGCGAGCCGGCGCAGGTTGAACTCCAGCCCAAGGCTGAACAGCAGGAAGACGACGCCCAGGTCTGCCAGAGTGCGGATGGACGCCTCGTCGGAGAGGATGGGCGTTTCGAAGGCGTAGGGGCCGATCATCACGCCCGCGAGGATGTAGCCCAGCAGCACCGGCTGGCGCAGCCGGTGGAAGATCACGGTCACCACGCCCGCGGTCACCATGACCACGGCGAGGCTGTTGAGCAGTGGGAAGGTCATCGCACCAACCGGTTTATGGCGGCGGCCGCGCGCCGCACCTGGCCCTCGTTCATCGCGTCAAACATGGGCAGCGCCATGGCGTGATAATACACATCCACCACGCCGGGGCAGTCCGCCCGGCCGAGGATGCGCGCGCACTCGTCGGCGATTTCCTCCTCGACGGCCGCATCCACGCCGTGGCGCGCCAGTAGCGCGGCGCGCAGCGGGGCGGCGCGCCGGGGCAGCACGGCCACGAAGAAGTACCAGGTGGACTCGGCGCCCGGGAGCAGTTGCTGCACACGGATGGACGGATCCAGCAGCGACGCCAGCAGCCGGGCATTGCTCTGCCGGACCCTGAGCCGGTCGGGCAGTGTTCCCAGCCGGCGGATGCCCATGCGGGCCTGGGCGGGGTGGTACCGCGCGCCGCCCGAGGGCACGGTCTGCGCACCGCGGTAGGCGCGGCTCAGCAGTTCCTTGCCGCGCGGCGAGGCCAGCAGCAGCAGCAGCGGCAGCGCCAGCCCGGTGCCCGTGAGGAGTTTCTCCTTGTGCGTGGCGGCAGCCTTCTTCAGCAGCGTGGCGGTGTCGAGCGGAAGGTTTTCGACACGGCCGCGCACAAATTGCGCCAGTTCCCCGTCGCGCGTGACCACCATGCCGCCGCCGTAGGTGTTCACCGGCTTGGTGGGCTCAAAGCTGAAGAACGCCGCATGGCCGAAGGACCCCGTCTGGCGGCCGTTGAGCATGGCGCCGAGCGAATGGGCGCAGTCCTCGATGACGGGGATGCCTTTGGGCTCCGCCTGCGCGGCAATGGCGTCCACGGGAGCGGGCGCGCCAAAGGCGTGAAGCACAATGATGGCGCGCGTGTTCGGCGTGATGCGCGCCGCCACGGATTTGGCGGTGACATTGAGCGTGCGGATGTCAATGTCCGCGGGCACGGCCTTCGCACCCGTGTCCTGAATGAGCGGAAGCAGGTCCTTGAGCGTGTAGGCGGGCACGATGACCTCGTCGCCCGCACCGATTTTCAGGTGTTCCAGGATGAGCCGCATGCCCAGCCGGCCTGAGTTCACCGCCACCGCGTGGGGAACGCCCACAAACTCCGCCAGACGCTTTTCCCATTGGCCGGTCAGCGGCGACGCGGCCGCGCCGGGATCTTCGCACGCGGCGCGGAGCAGCCGAAGCTCATTGCCGGCCGTGTCGGACCATCGCCTGGGGATCAGCCACATGGTTATTTCTTTCCGCCGAAGTAGAATTTTATGTCGCGCCAGTTCTGCAGGAACTCGCCGACCAGCGCCGTGGGCCGGAGCCGCAGGCTCAACTCGGTGTTCGTCGTGTCCCAGCAGGCGCTGTCGCAGGACTGCACCCGCCTGCGCTGTTCGTGAAACTCGCGGCTGCGCCAGATCTCGTCCAGCGGCCGCTGCCGCACGGACAGGATGCCGTCCATGTCGGCGCAGGGTGTCACCGAGCCCGTCGGTCCGACGGCGACCGCCGCCCAGCCCGCGTAGCAGCGGAACGCGTGGGGCGCGCTGTACAGGTCGGCAATGCCGGAGAAGAAGGTTGTCGACGTGGTGAGCAGGCTGCTCTTGGCGCAGGCATTGCTCAGCAGCCTTACCTGCTCTTCCAACTCGTGCAAATCCTCCTGCGTGAACAGCAGGTCGGCGTACTGCTCAATGTGTTTGAGCCGGTGCAGCAGGTTGGTGTGGATGGGCGCGAACTTGATCTGGTGCACGCCCAGCGCTTCGGCGAATTCGACCATTTCGGCCATGTTCTTGTAGTTCTGTCGCGTGATGAGATAGTTGATGCCGACCCGGATTTCCGGCGCCGTTTCGCGCAGCAGTTTGACGGCCGCCAGCGTGGGCTCGAAGGAGCCCTCGCCGCGCAGGCGCTCATGCAGCTCGGCGCGGGGGCTTTCGACCGAAATGGACACGGTGGACACGCCCGAGTCGCGCAGCCTGCGCGCCTTGTCGGCGGTCATCAGCGTGCCGTTGGTGCACATGTGCACCGTCATGCCCTTGCCGCGCGCGTGACGAATCATGTCATACAGGTCGGCGCGCAGCAGCGGTTCGCCGCCGCTGATCGAAACCAGCGTGGTGCCCAGCCGGTCCGCCGCGTCAATGACGGCAAACCACTCTTCTGTGGACAGTTCCTTCTCCGGGCCCCGGTCGCGCTCCAGTTCGCAGACCCCGCACATCCGGCAGCGCAGGTTGCACTTGTCCGTGATAAACATAAGCACGATGGGCAGATAACGCGGGGGACGCCCCAACTGGCGGTTTATGACCACATTGGCCACCCGCCAGCCATTCCGGACCATCGATGCAAGTTGCGAAGCCACCGTAATCTTCCTGTTCTCTGCCCGCTTTGGGCAAACACGCACCCAAACCGGAATCGTTCCCGGCCCTTCAACAAGTGTGGCATGCCCACCCCCGGTCACGCAACCGGAGATTTTCGCCGCCCGCGCCTGTCTTGGAACAACCGGTGATGCTGCACCGTCTTTCTCATTCTGTTTCTGGCACCTTTGGGAAGACCCCAAGCATATAACATGGTCTCCAAAGGTTGCTCAGAGGAGGTATAAATAAAGCGAATAGTGAAAAGAAATAAACCGTTGACTCCACGATCAATAAGACGTGTAATCCTCTGGCTGGCATTTGTTCCACCAATTCTCGTTTCTTGACAGGATCACGGTGCCTGCGCGCATATGTGGTGTCGTGTGGAGTGCTGGCTGCTTTTCCAAACGAGGAGGACTTGATATGAGGCAAGGACATTACTCGGCATTCTGGTGTCGGCATGCATGATCTGCGGACCGGCGTTTGCCGCAACGGGCGTTCCGCATTCACCGCTGGAAACAGCCTGTCCAAACGGCACGAGCGCGTTGAAGACACCCTATGGGGCACCGGCCACCTCCAGCGTGGCCGGGTCCATGCCGATCTTCGCGCTCGGCAGCGGGACGAACTACAACAACCCGGTGACGAGTTGGCCTGCGGCCGGAAACTGGGACTTCTGCGCCGCCTTTGACGCCGCAAGCTGTTCGCTGGGCGACCATTTCACCAATTTGGAGGAATACCTGAACTTCAAGGCCGACGGTGCCGCCGCGACCAGTGCAGCACAGTTCAATCCCGCCGTCATACCCGAGCCAGTCGCCATCGCGGGCCCCATCGTCATCGACGGCAACCTTTCCTCCACGAAGAATCCCCAAGTCACCCTGACGTTGACCTGGGAAGGGGGATCGGGCAACGGCGTGTCGCGCATGCGCTTTAGCGATGACGGTGCGCATTGGACCGCCGGGGGGCCCGCCGCAGCCACCCGCGAGTACGCCCTGCCGCTGCCGAACGGCTATCACACGGTGCGCGTGCAGTTCCGCGATACCACGGGCAACGTCTCCGCATCGTACAACGATTACATCCGGCTGCTGATTAAGTAAACAGCATGCGTCGTTGCGCGGATGGACGCGCCGACGCAGCCCGAAAAGGAATGCAGCAATACCGTGGCCACAGAGCACCGTGGCCACGGTTCTTTTCATGCGCGGACGCCGACAACGGGCCGGTTTCCCGGGAACTTTCAGGCCCGGACGAATCGAAAGTATGGGATGGAATCGTTCGTGTATAGTAGAATCAGAGGGAATATACCCTCGACAGGTTCAGTCAGTGGCGGGGCTATGCCGGGGGAACCGGCGGTTATCCCTCACAAAACAGGAGTTGCGGTATGTCAAGAAGACGTATTGGGATAACGGGAATTGGAATCATGGTGACGGTGGCGGTGGCGCTCTCAGGCACTGCGGAAGCCGCGGCAATCCTCACCTTCACCGGACACACCGGGTCGGTGAGTTCGGTGGCGTTTTCTCCCGATGGCAGCAGGGTGCTCACCGGCTCCATCTACGACCCGGCCAAGCTTTGGAATACGGCAACGGGCGCGCTCATCCGCAACTTCACTCCGGACCTAAGCGTGAACTCGGTGGCCTATTCTCCCGATGGAACCGAGGTGCTCACCGCGTCGGGCGCCAACACGGCAAAGCTCTGGAACGCAGGAACGGGTGCGCTCATCCGCACCCTTGCCCCGGCCCCGGATGTGACCTCCGTGGCGTTTTCGCCCGACGGGACCTGGGTGCTCAACGGGTCTTATGACAAGACGGCGAAACTGTGGGACGCGGCAACAGGCGCGGTTGTCAACACGTTCACCGGACACACGGGCGCAGTGACCTCCGTGGCCTTTTCCCCCGATGGGACCGAAGCGCTCACCGGTTCGTGGGACAAAACGGCAAAACTGTGGGACACGACGACCGGTGCGCTCATCCGCACCTTCACCGGACACACGGGGAGTCTGTCCTCCGTGACCTTCTCTCCGAATGGTTCCAAAGTGCTCACCGGAGCAGGGGCGCCCGACAACTCGGCAAAGCTGTGGAATGCGTCGACGGGGGATCTCATTCAAACCTTCAATGTGTCGTCCGACCTAAGCTCCGTCGCGTATTCCCCTGACGGGACCAAGGTGCTCACCGGATCTGTGGACAAAACGGCCAAACTCTGGGACGCGGCAACGGGCGCGCTGCTCCTTACACTCACCGGCCACACCGAAGCGGTCAACTCCGTGGCCTTTTCCCCGGATGGGACCAAGGCGCTCACCGGGTCGGGCGACAAAACGGCGAAGCTCTGGGCCATTATGGTGCCCGTGCCTGATGTGACCGGTCAGACGCAGACAGTGGCGGGATTCACGTTGACCAGCGCGAGTCTGGCCACCGGCGCGGTGACCCGGGAGTGCAGCAACACCGTTGCGTCGGGGCTGGTGCTCCGCCAGATTCCGTCGGCGGATGAGCAGGCACTTTTTGGCAGCGCCGTTGCCCTAGTCGTGTCGTCGGGCGTGTGCAACGTGACCGTGCCGAATGTTGTGGGCCAGGCACAGGCAGAGGCGGCTGCCGCTCTTGCGGACGCGGGGCTGGCCGCCGGGACGGCGATCCCGCAGTGCAGCAACACCGTTGCGGCGGGGCTGGTCATCAACCAGGGTATTGAGGCGGGCCAGCAGGTGCCGTTTGGCAGTCCCGTGGCGCTGGTGGTGTCGTCGGGTCTGTGCAGCGTGCCCGTGCCGAATGTGGCCGGCCTGACGCAGACCGCCGCGGGCGCCGCGCTCACCGGCGCGAGTCTGACCACCGGCGCGGTGACGCAGCAGTGCAGCAACACCGTGGCGGCGGGACTGGTCATCAGCCAGGACCCGGCGGCGGATGGGCAGGCGCTGTTTGGCAGCACCGTGGCGCTGGTGGTGTCGACAGGCGTGTGCAATGTGCCCGTGCCCAATGTGACGGGCCTGACGCAGGCCGCGGCAGGCGCCGCGCTCACAGGTGTGGGTCTCCTCACCGGCGAAGTGGTTCAGCAGTGCAGCAACACTGTGGCGGCGGGATTGGTCATCAGCCAGGACCCGCCGGGGGACCAGCAGTTGCTCTTTGGCAGCGCCGTGGCACTGGTAGTGTCAACGGGCGTGTGCAATGTGCCCGTGCCCAATGTGACGGGCCTGACGCAGACGGCAGCGGGCTCCGCGCTCACCGGCGCGGGTCTCAGCGCGGGAACGGTGACGCAGCAGTGCAGCAACATCATTGCGGCAGGGATGGTCATCAACCAGTTCCCGCCGGCGGATCAGCAGGCGCCGTTCGGCAGCACCGTGGCACTTACGGTGTCCACGGGGCTGTGCAACGTGCCCGTGCCCACCGTGGTGGGTCAGACGCAGGCCGCGGCGGTTGCCGCGCTGAACGGCGCGAATCTCAGCGCGGGCGCGGTGACGCAGCAGTGCAGCAACACCGTTGCCGCGGGCCGGGTCATCAGCCAGGTTCCCGCCGCCGGGCAGCAGGCGCCGTTTGGCAGCGCCGTGGCGCTGGTGGTGTCGACGGGCCTGTGCAATGTGACCGTGCCGGGCGTGACGGGCCAGACGCAGGCAGCGGCGGGCACCGCACTTGCCGGCGCGGGTCTTGTCTCCGGTGGCGTGACCGCGCAGTGCAGCAGCACCGTTGCGGCGGGTCTGGTTATCAGCCAGCTTCCCGCAGCGGGCCAGCAGGCGCCCTTTGGCAGCGCCGTGGCGCTGACGGTGTCGTCGGGGCCGTGCGCTGCCGAAGGCGAGGGTGAGGGCGAAGGCGAGAATGCCCCGCCGACGGAGACGGAATTGCGCAACCTGCTCACGGCAACCTTTGACGCGGTGGACAGCAACGGGGACAGCCAGATTAGTCTTGCCGAGGCGCTGGCCGCACTGCCGGATCTGCCGGAGACGGTGTTCAACGCGGTGGATACGGACGGCAACGGACAGATCAGCCTCACTGAGGCGGGACTGAACGTCGGAGGCTGCGCGGGATGCTCCGGCGGCAAGGGTGCCTTCACCCCCGATGGCATGAAGAAGGCCTTGAGCGATCTGTTCCTGGGCGGGCTGAGTCTGATGGCCTTGAGCGCGATTGGAAGACACCGGGCGTAGACAGCCCACCGAATACCCGTGTATTTGGCCGCGCATTGGCAGTGCGGGTTCTCCGACCCCGGACTCTTTGGGGTGTGCAACTTGCGCATATGCATGACGCCAAGCCCCGCGCCGAGATGGTCCTGATCTCCGGTCATGAGGGCAGGAAAGTCCGGGGTCGGAGAACCCGGACTACTAAAGACAACGCTGGCGGTTGGTTGAGAAATAATTTGACACGGCGGGGGGGCAGTTAGTAATATACCCGCCCTGTCTCGGATGCGGGGAATACGTGTGTCCGGGCGGGTGCGCGATGCGCAGTTCTTTTAGGCAACCACGGGCGGCCGTAATGGTACGGTGCCGCCGTCAGGAAGGACAGAAGGTATTATATGGCCAGGTATCTGGGACCGAAGCACAAGTTGAGCCGCCGCATTGGCAAGTGCATCTGGGGCAGGTCGGACAGCCCGGCGCACAAGCGCCCCTATCCTGCGGGCCAGCACGGCGAAAATGCCCGCCGCAAGATGTCGGTGTACGGCACGCAGTTGCTGGAAAAGCAGAAGCTGCGCATGCACTACGGCGCGATCATGGAACGCCAGATGCGCAAGACCTTTGACCGGGCGCGGCGCATGGGCGGCAACACGGGCACCAACCTGATGATGCTGCTTGAGTCGCGGCTGGACTGCGTGGTGTGGCGTCTGGGCTTCGCCCCGACCATCTTCGCCGCCCGCCAGTTGGTGTCACACTGCCACATGCTGGTCGATGGGCAGAAGGTCAACATCCCCTCCTTCCAGGTGAAGCCGGGCATGGTGATTTCGGTCCGCGAGAAGAGCCGCAAGATCCCGATGATCGAAGAGGGCGCGGAATATCCGCCCATGCAGATCCCCGAGTTTCTGGATCGGCCGGCCAAGTCCTTCGAGGGACGGATGGTTGCCACGCCCAACGCGGCCACGATTCCGTACCAGGTGGACACGAACAGCATCATCGGTTTCTACTCCCGCTAGTCGGAACGAAACAGGTCTTCTTCTGGCGGACCGCCCGCGCGGCGGGCCGCCAGTTT
>CAIXUF010001085.1 GCA_903922535.1 Candidatus Hydrogenedentota bacterium | reverse complement strand
GGCCCCAAAACGGCACCCCGGCGGCAGCGTTGACGCCCCACGCGGAACCTGCTACAGTGAAGGCAAGGCGGGCGCAGGCCCGCCCCTTAGCACCATCTTAAATTGCCCCGGTACCTGTCGAAGGATGGGGGGAAGCTCAGACATCTATTGTGTAAAATCAGCCGTCGAGTGTCACGCCGCTTTCGATAAACACTACAAGGATAATCGTTCCGTCTTCGTTTCCGTTCTAAAAGATACAGGTCTAGGCATTGGCATTGACTTCGGACAGGTGCAGATGGTCCACCTTGGAGGCGATTTTACAGTTGTCGGAACTCCGGTTGTTTACGCTTGCAGAATGGGCAGTGCACCTGCCGGTGTGACGCTGGCGAACCAGCCCGCTTCTGAAGAATTCCAGAAGAGACCGGATATCTTCGAATTATATGAAACCGAGATCGATATAAAGAATGAGGGTCAGACTATCGCTTATGAGGTTAGCCTCATTGAAGATGGTCACAGTCCTGAAAAGCCTGAATGGGATGTTGACCCGCTGCCAAGTTCGGCCAAAGGCGAGTAACTCTTCCGCAAGAGTCCCGCGCTAGGAACCGGCGTCCTACAATCACCGTACTTCACGGCGAGACGATCGGGGTGGGTGCAACGGGAAACTTGGGAACGAGGGAAGAGGGAACGTCGCCGCAGCCCAAAACACCCTTGAATCGCTCGAAACGCGTCTCCGGCTTCTGGTAAAATGCGTTTCCGTCCGTTCGGCGCGGAACCACCTAAGGAAAGGCTTCATCCATGGCGAAGAACATTTATCAGAAGATTTGGGACGCCCATCTAGTCCACACGCCGGAGGGGCAGGATGCGATTTTGTACATCGACCGGCACTACGTGCATGAGGTGACCTCGGCGCAGGCCTTTGAGGGGCTGCGACTGGCAGGCCGCAAGGCGCGCCACCCGGAGCTGACCTTCGCGACGATGGACCACAACATCCCCACGACCGACCGGTCCATCCCGATTACGGACCCGCTGTCGAAGGCGCAGATTGAGGCGCTCAAGAGCAATTGCGCCGAGTTCGGTGTGACCTGCTTCGACATGAACGACCCGCGCAACGGCGTGGTGCACATCATCGGGCCCGAACTGGGCCTGACACTGCCGGGCATGACGATTGTCTGCGGCGACTCGCACACGTCGACCCACGGCGCGTTCGGCGCGCTGGCGCACGGCATCGGCACGAGCGAGGTGGAGCATGTGCTGGCCACGCAGACGCTGCTGCAAAAGCCGTCGAAGACCATGGAAGTGCGCATCAATGGCGCGCTTCCGGCGGGCGTCACCGCGAAGGATCTGGTACTGGCGGTCATCGGCAAGATCGGCACGGCCGGCGGCACGGGCTACGTGATCGAGTACACCGGCGAGGCCATTCGCGGCCTGAGCATGGAAGGCCGGATGACGGTCTGTAACATGACCATAGAGGCAGGCGCGCGGGCCGGGCTCATTTCGCCGGACGCCAAGACGGTCGCCTACCTGAAGGATCGTCCCTACCTGCCCAAGGATAAGTCGTTCGACGAACTGGCGCAGGGCTGGCTGTCCTGGGCGTCCGACGCGGGCTGCACCTATGACACGCTGGTCGAGCTGAACGCGGCGGATGTGGAGCCGCAGGTCACGTGGGGCACGTCGCCGGGGATGGTGACGGGCATCAACGGCAGGACGCCGGTGCCAGCCGAACTGGCCGACGCGAACGCAAAGCTCTCCGCCGGGAAGGCGTTGGAGTACATGGGACTCGCCGAGGG